>WTCC01000115.1 GCA_013138755.1 Gammaproteobacteria bacterium | reverse complement strand
ACTAAGCCCAACACACTATAGGTATTCGCATGAGTTCAGATACAAGCGCTGACGTGTCAGTCACGTTCAATGATTTAAATTTAATTAAGCCACTTCTTAAAATATTGGACGATGTGGGTTATGAATCACCATCACCCATTCAGGCACAAGCCATTCCATTGTTATTGGAAGGTCGTGACATCATCGGTCAGGCACAGACAGGTACCGGTAAAACGGCTGCCTTTGCATTACCGCTTATTTCAAACATGGATCTCAAACAAAAAGATCCGCAGCTTCTAGTATTGGCGCCAACTCGTGAGTTGGCTATCCAGGTCGCTGAAGCATTTCAAAAATACGCGACTCACATGAAAGATTTCCATGTATTGCCTGTCTATGGTGGTGCGGATTATAGCGGCCAGATTCGTTCCTTGAAACGTGGTGTGCATGTAGTAGTAGGTACGCCGGGTAGAGTGATGGACCATATCCGAAAAGGCACTTTAAAGCTCGGTAGTTTGAGAGCGCTGGTGCTTGATGAAGCTGACGAAATGTTACGTATGGGTTTTATCGATGACGTCGAATGGATTCTTGACCAAACGCCCGATGATCGACAGATAGCGTTATTTTCAGCGACTATGCCGCAGCAGATTCGTCGTATCGCGACGAATTATCTGAATAATCCTGAACATGTCACTATCAAGGCAAAAACCACCACGATCGATACCATCCGTCAGAGGTTCTGGCCAGTCAGTGGTGTACATAAGCTGGATGCGTTAACACGTATATTAGAAGCAGAAGATTTCGATGCCATGATTATCTTTGTGAAAACTAAGAATTCAACCGTTGAACTATCAGATAAACTTTCTGCACGTGGTTATTCGTCTTCACCATTGAACGGCGACATCGCGCAAAATCAGCGTGAACGCACCATCAGGAATGTGAAAAATGGCAACATCGATATCATAGTTGCTACCGATGTGGCTGCTCGTGGCCTGGACGTTGAACGCATCAGTCATGTTGTGAACTACGATGTACCGCATGATACAGAATCGTATGTGCATCGAATTGGTCGCACCGGGCGTGCAGGTAGAAAGGGCGACGCAATCTTGTTTGTTGCGCCACGTGAAAAACGCATGTTGAGTTCTATCGAGAGAGCAACTCGACAAAAGATTGAAATGATGGAACTGCCGTCAACGCAGATCATCAACGATAAGCGCATCGATAAATTCAAACAAAGTATTACAGATATTCTGGCAAACGAAGACCTGGGTATCTTCTCTCAACTCATCGAACAATATCAGCAGGAACACAATATACCTGCATTGGAAATTGCTGCTGCTCTGGCCAAAAAGTTGCAGGGAGATAATGAGTTTCTGTTATCGAATAAACCGCAGAGAAAAGCAAAGAGCCGAGATGACTGGGATCGAGATGATAGGGGTCGTAATGATAGAGGGCGTAATGATAGAGGCGGGCGTGAACGTCCGACACGTGATCGTTCTGAAAGAGATAGTCGTTCACCGAGAAGAGAACGGCAGCCAAGAGACACTGCGATAGACGAAGGGATGGAACGTTACCGTATCGAAGTAGGGCATAATCACGAAGTTAAGCCGGGTAATATTGTTGGCGCGATTGCAAATGAAGCTGATATCGAAAGTAAGTATATTGGTCGTATCAGTATATATGATGACCATAGCACGATTGATCTGCCAGAGAATATGCCAAAAGAAATTCTTTATACACTGAAAAAGGTATGGGTTTCAGGTCAACAGTTAAAGATTTCTATTGATGGTGACGAGAAAAAGTCGAAGAAGCCAGATGCTAAGAAATCGGTTAAAAGCCAGACGGGTAATAAAGATCATAATCCTCAGGCTTCAGATCCTAGAATAGCGGCCAAGCGTCCTAAAAGTAAAACCAAAGGAAAAGTGCACGCGATGGACGGGTCTAAAGGTAAGCTAGGTCTGAAGAAAAGAACGAAAAGAAATTAAGCCTTTCTTTTTTGTTTTCGGGATAAACATAACTATACTCATTGGATGAAAATAGTATATCTCGTTATTAAAACTTCAGTGTATCGACACGATGTATTTGGCGCTTTTGATGATCTTGAAGACGCCAAGACCTTAGCTGATGAGTTAGCTGTTACTGACATCGATAGCCATCATGGTTACGATGTGATTCCAGTGCCACATAATGATCACTATGAAGTTAAGCTAAATAAGATTAGTGGTAATGAAACTGATGAAGATGTCGCTATATATTCTGCGGCAAAACGGTCATGAGGTCTGGTTACTAAGTCATTATCTTTAAAGCGATGTACGGCACCAAATTTAGTATGTAAGTAGCTATTTTGTAATTGCCCAGATATTGAAAATAGGTGAGTGATAACGTCTCTTCATCTAATCCAAATAATCTGTTGTGAATTTTTAGAATAGATTCTTTCAAGGTTATCAAAAGTATTGTAGACAACAAAAGAACGCTGATATTTATAACTGTGCACCAGCCAAGAAAAGTAGTAAGTGTTTCTGTGGTCATCATTATTTCCTCATCTGTTACAACTTACTCGTTGGATTCGAGTAGCCAGAGTACGCTACACCAGACAATAAAGCCATTTCGTGATGCCATGTTGCTAGATCACCCTTATTAAATTGGCTTAAGTCATGATGCCCGCAAGCCCTCGCCATGACCTGCATTAATTCTACAGAGGCATCAAAAAAATTATGTAGCTGAGCAGATGACTTCTGAATGTCCAATCGCTGCCGTAGATTTGCCTTTTGGGTGGCGATACCTGCAGGGCAGTTATTGGTGTTACACATTCTAGCTGCTACACAGCCAATGGCTTGCATTGCACTATTAGCAATAGCAATACCATCTGCCCCAAGTGCCATCGCTTTCACAAAATCAATTGGTACGCGTAAGCCGCCAGTAATGATAAGTGTAACGCGGCCACTGGCGCTCTGTTCATCGAGATAGCGACGGGCGCGCGCTAGTGCTGGAATTGTGGGTACGCTGATATGGTCTCTAAACATTTCTGGTGCAGCTCCTGTACCGCCGCCGCGTCCATCTAATATGATGTAATCAGCACTGCTATCAAGTGCAAACTGAATATCTTTTTCGATATGGTTTGCACTGAGTTTAAAGCCGATAGGGATGCCTCCAGTCACTTCACGTACACGGTCTGCAAAACGCTGAAAGTCTGATGTGGTAACAAGGTCTTTAAAAGTCGGCGGAGATATAGCGGGTTCTCCTTCAGGGATACCGCGAACCTGTGATATTTTACCAACATTTTTATTGCCAGGAAGGTGTCCGCCTGTTCCCGTTTTGGCACCTTGTCCGCCTTTGAAGTGAAACGCTTGCACTTTTTCTAACAGTTCTTCCTTGTAGCCGAAACCAGCGCTAGCATATTCATAAAAAAATCGAGAATTTGCTTCTTGTTCTTCAGGCAGCATTCCGCCTTCACCTGAGCAGATGCCAGTTCCAGATAATTCGGCGCCCTTGGCTAGAGAGATTTTAGCTTCTTCAGACAATGCACCAAAACTCATGTCAGAGACAAACAGAGGTATTTTTAATGTTAATGGTTTATTAGATTCTGGACCAATGATCAATTCAGTGCCAATGGCTTGATCTTCCATTAATGGTTTGGTTGCCATCTGCGCTGCCATGATCTGAATGTCGTCCCAATGTGGCAACATGTGCCGCGGAACGCCCATAGAAGTCATCCGACCGTGATGTCCTAATTTGGTTAATCCTTCTCTGGCTAGTTGATGTATAAATGCTACCGTTGGTTCTTCAGGTGTAGCAGTAGCGACAGGTAATTTACTACTATCTGGTGTTAACCCTGGTCCTTCATTACCAATTTGATCGTCGCTAAACTGTTTATGCGTCCCGTCACAAAAAGGAGTATTGCCTGTGTGTTTGCACGCACATAAATAGGCATCACCTGCTTCATCAGCGACGATGACTCTGGGGTTAAAGGATGTTCCCACATGTGATCCATCGCAAAAAGGTTGGCTTTTAGATCTGCCACAGGTGCAAAAATGATATTCCTGTCCTGCTGAAAGATTTACCTTTACAGGTTTGTTATCTGCAATTATAGGTTTATTCATGTGTTGATCTCAATATGTGATGGTAATGTTAGATGTTGCCCAGTTTATGGATTACTTGTCTGGTAGGAATGCAGCAATACGTAAAGGGCTACCGCTACCGCATGTATGAGGAAGTTCATAATCATCCTGAATACGATGCTAAAGAACAAAACAGAATGGGCTTTTTAATTACTTTTTATCGGGGTTGACGCCACAGTCGCTTGTTAGAGCGTTGTACCTTTAACGGAACCTGACCTTCAATGCTTTTATTTTTCTTCAGAGTTATCAAATTTAAAACTGGGTATGTCGGCCTTCCCCATGGTGATAAAAACAGCACCAATACATACGAAGAAAAATGTAGATGCAATAAGGCTAGCTGATATGACATTACCACTGTCCACACTCTCTGCCCGTAGATAGAGGAGAACGCCAGAAATAAACGCTAATGCAAAACTTAACACACCCGAAACGAGTGAAATTTTCTGTAGAACACCTTTTCTTTTAGTCATGTAGATTAAGCCTCCTGTATTTACCGATAGTATCAGTATTCTTTATTCTTACTTGGTTCCCCATGACTTCTCCTGCGATCTAACGTTCGAGTTAAATGGTCGCTGCGAAGTGGAGGTGATCTTTCCCCGCAAAAATGGACAGGTTAATCAATGGCTTTGAGCTCGTTCAAATTCATTGGCTGAGCCATAATAGAGACTGGAATGTAAACGTACCTGACCGTGAAAGTTCACAATATAATCCCTTATGCCGTTACGTAATGCTTCAACTGTATCGTATTTAACACCTTTTATCCATTCACCTTTCAGTGAATGAATAAATGACTCAACATGCGCATTGTACTTGGTAGCGTTTCTGCTTCTTTTTTAGTTTTTAAAACACAACAAGGGGTTAGGGTGCCTTCGTAGACATCATAATTGTCTTAATAAGGAGCCGCTATCGCTTCTTAATGAATTAAAGGGTGCTGCCACCTTTGTTAAACACCACTATTTAAATCTTTTAATATTCCGTTTTCAATACTGTATATCCAACCATGGACAGATAAATCTTTTCCTTGCTTCCATGCATTTTGTACAACGGTTGTGTTACATATATTTATAACTTGTTCTTTTACATTTAGCTCGCAGAGTAAATCTAATTCTTTTTCATGAGAGAGTCCGTAAAACTTTGATCTATGTAAGCGATAAACATCTTTTATATGACGCAACCAGTTGTCAATAAGTCCGTGTTCATGGTTTTCTAGCGCAGCCTTAATGCCACCGCATCCATAATGACCGCGGACTATAATATGTTTTACTTTTAGAACATCAACGGCAAACTGTATAACTGAAAGACAATTTAGGTCTGTATGCACAACTACATTTGCAATGTTGCGGTGTACAAATACTTCACCGGGTTGTAGATTTGTTATTTGATTTGCAGGCACTCTACTATCTGAACAACCAATCCATAGATATTCTGGTGATTGTTGTTTTGATAGCCGAGTAAAAAATTCTGGGTCTATTTCTTTGATTGATTTTGCCCATGCAAGGTTGTTTTCAAATAGATGTTTAAGTGTTTTCAAATCTCTAAATTCTCTCGTGTTTTATTTTTCATATCAACGTTTGAGTTAACCGGCCGTTTTATGCAGAGTAGAGCGAAATGGCGCGGGGAGACTCCCAGCGTAGTTTGCATCCGAACCAGCGCTTTGTTATGTGTTAATTACGCTATGCCAGATGAATAGTACCGTATAAATAATGGAAGAACTGCTTCGTGCCAATAGCAAACACAATATTTTAACCGTAGCTACTTCAGCTAGATTCAAGTAAATATCGTATA
>WTCC01000316.1 GCA_013138755.1 Gammaproteobacteria bacterium | reverse complement strand
GATGTTTTTAATACTGTCCCTGGTGGTGCCAGTACGACTTCATCAGGCGGTGAACCGATTAGATCAATGGCCAGCGTGTTAATTTCTTTGTGCAGCTTTTCCAGTTGTTTGTTATCTGTGCTGCGGGTTTCGGCTAAAACGATCAATCGTTCAGTTTTGCTGTGTTTATCTTCACTGCCAAAAGCGGCGACGCGACCCGCGCGAATACCCTGGATATTACCGACGGCTTGTTCCAGTTCATGGGGGTAGATGTTACGCCCCGCTCGGATGAAAATGTCTTTAATTCGTCCGGTTACAAATAATTCGCCATTCGCAATATAAGCTAAATCACCTGTGTCCAGCCATTCTTCATCAAATAGAGTTTGCGTTTTTTCTGCATCGCGATAATAACCACTGGTAGAAGAGGGACCACGAAATTCCAAACGTCCTTCCTGGCGTTCTGGTAATTCATGCCCTGCATGGTCAACGACCCTGATTTGATGGCCGGCTAAAGGTGAGCCACTGGAAACGAACCGTAAAGCATGATCATCTTCATCTCGTGCTGCATTAGCAGAACCCGTTTGCATAAAAGTGTCGCGCTTGATGCGGTCAATTACCGGGCCCCGGTCCAGGGGAGGAAATGTCAGGCCGACAGTTGACTCTGCCAGGCCATATACCGGCATCATTGCTTTGTTGCTAAATCCCCAGGCTTTAAAACGTTGACTAAAATTGTTCAGGGTTTCCGGGCTAACAGGTTCTGCACCATTAAAAGCGGCGCGCCATGAACTTAGATCAAGGCCTGCTAAGTCTTCATCACTTAAGCGTCGTAAACAATATTCATAACCAAAGTTGGGTGAAGCAGATAATGTGCCACCATAGTGATGAATTGCCCACAGCCATCGTTCTGGCCTGGCTAGAAAACTTAACGGTGGCATGGCCACAAACAACATCGCGAAGTATAAACTACCTAGCCAGGCACCTATTAAACCCATGTCGTGATAAAGCGGTAACCAGCTAACAAAAACATCTTTAGGCCCTGCATCGACGACACGGCCCATAGCGCGGATGTTGGCCAGCAAATTAGCATGCGTGAGTACAACGCCTTTGGGGTTGCCGGTGCTGCCGGAGGTATATTGTATAAAGGCAATATCATTTGTTGTTAAAACGGGAGAGCTTGAAATGGCGGTTGATGATGCAAGGTCAGCTGCGGTAACGATGTGCTGCAGGTTTGGCACCTGGGACTTAAGCAGGTGAGCAACTGTTTTAGCTTCAGGAACCGTGATAAATGTTCTGGCAAGACAATTGACTAATATACGCACATGCCTGCGCACATGATCTTCCAGTTGAGACGGTCTTGCCGGCGGATAGATAGGGACAGGAATACCGCCAGCTAACAAAATGCCAATAAAGCTATAGAAATAATCAGGGCCACTCGGCAACATAAGGACAACGGGTTCAGCTGGTTGTAATCCACGTTGTTGAAGTCCACCGGCAACACGAACGGCGGCATCTTTGAGTTGCTGATAGGTAATCACCTCGCCATCGCCTTCATCTGTATACATCCTGATATGTGGTCGGTTCGGATGTGAATTTACATGCCAGTTCAAAACATCTAATAGAGTAACTGAGTCGTCCGGTGTGGCCTTAACGTCAGCCCCAGTATCATCCAGCGCCACTGCTTGTATGTCTGCTTCATGCAGGACTGTCCTGGGTATTGCAGCACCCTGGATGGCACGTAATAGATCTCTTGCTGATTCTGTTTCAGCGATGACCTGTTCAGGCAATGCAAGTTTGAATTTTTTTTCTACTCTGGAAATTAATTCAACGCGGGTCAGGCTGTCCAGACCAAGGTCTTTTTCAAAACTGGTATCCAGCGTTATCGCTTTTGGCAGACGATGTGGCTGGACTTCTGTGACCAGAACATTTATTACCTGTAATAATTCTATTACGGTATCGTTTGTCTTATTTGTGGTATCGAAGGATGGCATAAAATGCTCACCTATAACTTTTCTTATTATAATAACAAACGGAGCCGCTTATGACATCAGGATAATTATCATTCCATCTTGTAAAACAACAACATATAGCTTGTTTTAAATATAACGGCATTTATTCAAAGTTTTCTTAGCCAGGATCAAGTTTTTAATGATGATAAAAGATGTCTTATAAAGAGGGATGAGTGTTATTGGGAGTGGGCTCAGACCAATGTAAGTGTCTGTAATGCAAAAAATAGCTTTCAAATTATACCTGTTGTTACCCTTAGAAGGCTATATTTTATAGGTAAAAACATAGCGCTAAGAAGTGAATGCTGTTAGTCATATTCGTGGTTTGTTCCTAATTGTCAGGACGGTGCGGAATCGGGTTTTTACACTGACCCAAAATTTTCCCAAATTTTCTGTCAAATTGTTGGCGTAAGAAGTCAATCTTATCTGCGTAGTGTTCACTATCATTTTGTCCTGGCATAATTTAAAGGCGGGCAAAAGCATGAGCAAACATATATTGAAAACACCCATAACACTATCATGTGTTGTGGAGGGCGTTACCCTTCTAGTTAGTTGTGATGGTATTGGCGGATCAGGACATTCTCTTTAGCATTTGCTGTAAAACTATTTCTTCAATATGTAGCAGTTCAGACTGACAGAAATAATTATATTCATAAAGTCACTACTGTACGGTTCTTGTGCAGGCAAGCATGTTAATCCCCTTAAAGTTTGGCGCAGTCAGCCTAATGGTTGTCGCTGTCGGTACATCCCCGTACATCCCTGCCGGGTACACTCTAGTTTCACTAATTGAGAAACGATATGGATAAACAAACACAGCAGAAAATACACGATAACATGCGGACTTATGATGATCATGCAAAACATATGAAGCAGGAACCTATTTCTGAACTAAACCTTTTAAAACTCATTGATCTGTCCAGGGGATTAGATGATGAAGAGAAGAGGCGCTTGCAAACAATCATAGCGATTATTACAAAAGTAGATGCAAAGTTTGATGGTGGTGATTTGCTTTATTCGGCAAAACATAGAACTGAACTTATGTCGGCATGGGCAAACAGCAACTACATGAACCTGGGTATTAACCTTGTGAGAGCAGGACATTAATTATGCCGAGAAAAACAGTACCTAAACAATGTGCTTGTGGCTGTAATTCAATGACTAAAGGTGGTGATTATCTCCCCGGTCACGATTCTAAAACCCTGTCTGCCATTATTGAAAATGTTGGAGGTATAAAACAATTACGTCAATTAGTTGAAGGCGTATTGAACCGACAGATTGAAGTGAGGTCATAAGCAACAACAAATTTAAACAACCGTATAGAGAGGCAACGACATGAGTAAAGAAATTATGATTGTGCATAGCGTAAACTCACATGTGATTGATTTGACTGGAACAGCAGAAGTATTACGAAAAATACGTGAAACCTTGTTCCAGGTTATGGATGCTATTACTAGTGGCGATATAACGCAGAAACAGGTTAATGCCATCAATAAACTGTTAAACAAATGCACTGCTGAAATAAAGAAAACAGGTGGTTCACTAGTCGCAGTTAAAAACGCTAATGGCGCACTGAGCAATATACATGAGATGTTGGTTTAATTATCTCTACCTGAAATGGTTTATTGTCCCAGGTCATTAGTTAAAACTATGCAAAAACAATTTTTTTCAGCAAATGCACACAAATAAAAACAAATATAAATTTTCACTTCTGTCCCGTTAACTGTTAGAGGCATGGATGGGACCCGTTGCCTGAGACCGAATGCCGCATGGACGCGGCATTCGAGCGTACATGGATGTATTTACAGCGTGTCTCAGGCGACGGGTCCCATTCATGTCTCGGATAGTATAAATTATATCCTAATCCAGACAGTATAAGGATTGTAGATAACCCAGCAGAGTTAGCGGGACAGCAGTGATAAATTTTATCTCAACCGAAAGTCTTGTAGGGTGGGCACGTTATTTTGTGCCCACCCTACGCTTTGATAAAGAAGGGGTTTCTCTGGTATCAAGTCAATGCTCCTTTCTGGATTTATTTGACTGTAATGTAATTTGTGTTATCAGTTAACTCCTTATCCCATGCTAACTGGTG
>WTCC01000088.1 GCA_013138755.1 Gammaproteobacteria bacterium | reverse complement strand
AAAAAATAATTTTTTAGTCATAAGATTTTTATATGTTTAAAATGTATTAACAAGTACGATCTAACAAGCTCTGCAACTCTTGCTCAGTAAACCCAGCTTTGATACGCGCCTCGATTTCAAATGGTCCAAATTTAGCGCCTTGCATATACTTATCTATCAACTCAAGAAATGTCTGCTCTGGATCTAGACCCCTATCTCTGCACAGATATTGGTACCAGTGTGTACCAATCTTCACATGCCCAATCTCATCATAAAATATCTTCTGCAAGATTGAGATCAACTGCACATCACCTGTCGATTGCAGCTTATCGATCATACCGGGCGTAACATCTAGTCCCCTGGCTTCCAGCACACGAGGCACTAGCGCCATTCTAACAAGAACATCCGCATCTGTTTTAACTGCCATTTCCCAAAGACCGTTATGCGCAGGGAAATCTCCATAACTTACCCCGTGGCTCTCAAGATAATCTGAAAGCATGGTGAAGTGCTGCGCTTCTTCAGCCGCCACCAGACACCAGTCAGTGTAGTACTGTTCTGGCATATGTTGAAATCGATGAACCGCATCCAGCGCTAGATTAATCGCATTAAATTCGATATGCGCTATCGCGTGTACCAATGTCAGACGACCTTTTAAACTAGTAAAACTACGCCGAGGCACATCCCTGGGACCAACCAGTTCTGGTCTATCAGGACGCCCAGGCACCGGTAGCGACACCACTGGCTCTAAAGCATTTATCTTCAAAGTCTTATTTACCCAGTTGTCCTGTAGAGCGTAAGTCGCTTCTACTTTTTGCTTTGGGACTTTTAACTTCAAACAGGCTAGTGCCTGCTCAAATAAACTGTCAGTATATTTAGTCATCAACACGCAGTTTACCAATAAAAAAGGCCTGAAATTCAGGCCTTTTTTAAAAACACTAAAATAACATCTACAACATGATGTTATCTTTATTTTTCTCTATGGTTTTTTCACCAATTCCATCAACATTCTCGAGCGAATGAATTGATTTAAACTGACCATGACTAGTGCGATATTCTACAATCGCTTGCGCTTTACTCTTACCAATACCTGACATAGCAGAAGCAATCTGATCTGCACTGGCAGTATTAATATTAACTTTTTCAGCTAGATTCTGAGCAAATATTGCTGAAGATGAGAACAACAAGATGGTCGTTAAAAGCAGTGAATGAAATAATTTCATAAGTATCCTCCCTGGATATTTCACGATTAATTGGAGGAAGTAGACTAACGTAAAACTAGTATTATAAAAGTCAGCAAATATCCTGATTAATTGTACGTAAAACCTTACACGGATCTTCTGCCTGTGTAATAGGTCTACCGATAACCAGATATGATGCCCCGTCTTCAATTGCTTTTTTCGGTGTTACTACACGACACTGGTCATCTTGTTTAGAATCAAGCAGACGTATACCAGGCGTTACCAATAAAAACTCTTCACCGAAGTCCCTTCTCAATACAGATGCCTCCTGTGCCGAGCAGACGACGCCACTCATACCAGAGTTATATGCCATCTTCGCCAGTCTTGAGACCATCTCCTGTGGCTCTGCTTTAATACCAAGAGCATCCAACTCCGACTGACCACTACTCGTTAACCAGGTGACTGCAAGAAGTAATGGTGCATTATCATCTGACAGAGCTTGCCTGGCTGCCGACATCATTTTCTCTCCTCCTAACGCATGCACATTGATCATCCACACGCCGAGGTCAGCAGCAGCACTACAGGCTTTTGCTACAGTGTTTGGTATATCGTGGAATTTTAGATCCAGAAATACATCAAATTTTTTATCAACCAGTTTTTTTACCAATGCCGGGCCGCATCGTGTGAACAATTCTTTACCGACCTTTAAACGACACATCGAAGGCTCTATACGGTCAACCAATTCCATGACGTCGTGCTCTGTTGAAAAATCTAACGCAACGATAATTTTTGATTGTTTACTCATAGGGATACAAACGTCCTAATGCTCTGATCCGATAACACTCGGCTTTACTCTACCCCAATGATTACAACTGGGGCATAACCAATAATGTGTATTGGTACTAAAGCCACATTTTTGACAACGATATTTAACACTGTCTTTCTGCATGACAGAGATAGCCGTTGATAAGCTGCCAAATACTTCATCAGCATTTTTTTCTTTATAAGATAGTAATGTTTGCAAGCCAATAAGACTAGGCTGACGCTTGATTTCAGTAGATAAATAATCGATCGCCGCCTGCTTTCCTTCAGTTACTTCAATAACAGATGCAATAACATCCTGCAGAAAAAGATTTTCGTGTCTCTCTTGCAGATCAAGCAGGTATTGATAAAATTTTTCTTGTTTCGATAAACCCACATGACACTTCATCAATGAATCGATCACCAATATCATCGATTCCGGATCCTGCTTCTCTATCTTTTCGTACAGTTTGATAGCTTGTTTATCTTGACCTGCAGACATGGCTTGATCAGCCAATAGAATCGTCGCACGCACACAAGACGCATCATGTCGTAATGCCTTCTGGGCGTATGTTTCTAATTGACTTATGTCTCCTTTGGTTCTGGATATCTCTGCTAACTCACAATAGTAATGAGCGATCATTGGACCAATAACTGCCGGCGCCTCTGAAAAAAGATCGACTGCGATATCGATTGCTTTGAACCAGTCTTTTTCTTGCTGATAGATCAGTATTAAATTATGACGAGCTTCTTTAGATTTCTCGTCCTGGATCAGTACCTCTTTAAACAAACCCTCAGCACGGTCAAACCATCCAGCTCCTAAATAGTCGTAACCAAGTTCCAGTAAGATCTTATTACGATAGCGTTCTGGCAACGACGGTCTGGCGATCAAACCTTGATGGATCTTAATCGCCTTATCCATCTCGCCATTTTTTCTATAGATCTTACCCAGAGTAAAATGTGTATCTATCGTATCCCAGTTTGTTTCAACCAGCTTTACAAAAATATCTAACGCTTTACCCTGCTCGTCGTTTAACAGGTAATTTAAACCTTTGAAATACTCGGATGATAAGGTTGATTGTTGTTTCTTATGAGATTGTTTAATACGGAATAAAAGCCATAAAAAACCGATAGCAGCTGGGATCAGCGCTAGCGACCATACTGGCATTTGTGAGAAATCAAGCACAGCGTTTTATCAGGTACAGTCCTGAAGTAATGAAGAATAAGAGAGAACTAACACAAACAATCGTTAGCAGAATAAGCATTCTCAGTATCGTTATGATAACAACGAGGGGTAGGTATAGCCTTACTATGAACCCGTTTCTTTCAACAGTGAAGCATTAACCCGTTCACGCAATTCTTTACCAGGCTTAAAATGCGGTACATGTTTACCAGGTAACGCAACCGAACCACCTGTTTTTGGATTACGACCTGCACGAGGTGGACGATAATGCAGCGAGAAACTGCCAAAACCGCGAATTTCGATTCGTTCGCCACTGGCCAGTGAATTACTCATCTGTTCCAGCATACCTTTAACCGCCAGTTCAACATCCTTGTATGCGAGATGACTTTGCTTACGTGCAATACGTTCGATCAATTCTGATTTCATCATTGCGTTAGTTTGCATTTCTTCAGCCATACCAATAATCTTCCTCTGTTGTTAAATCAACAATTCACTGACAATTAAATATATCTACAACATACCATCTCTCCTATCTGAAGAGATGGCAAAGAACGTTCTAGTCCTCTTTAGCTTTCATCTGCTCTTTCATCAAGTCACCTAAAGTTGGTGCTGCACCAGCAGATGCATCTTGACTCTGTGAGAAGTCTTTCAACGCTTCAGACTCATCGTCGTAGTCTTTTGCTTTAATCGATAGTGCGATACCGCGATTTTTACGATCCATACCGATTAATTTAGCCTCAACTTCTTCACCGACTTTAAGTATGGTGCTAGCGTCTTCTACACGATCACGTGATAACTCAGAAGCACGTAGAGTACCTTCAACACCCTCGCCTAAATCGATGATAGCTGCTTTAGCATCTACAGACAGT
Source organism: Gammaproteobacteria bacterium (assembly GCA_013138755.1). GTDB lineage: Bacteria > Pseudomonadota > Gammaproteobacteria > SZUA-229 > SZUA-229. The sequence continues at coordinate 1,314 of WTCC01000088.1, read as the reverse complement.
ACCGTACCTGTAACGATAGAACCTTTCTTATTAGCTGCCATATAGGTAGATATAGGATCCTGCTCCATCTGTTTGATACCAAGTGAAATACGTTCACGTTCAGCATCGATAGATAGAACAACAGCCTCGATAGTGTCGCCTTTCGTGTAGTTACGAACAGCGTCTTCACCTGTGTCGTCCCAGGAAATATCAGACATATGAATCAAACCATCAATCTCACCGTTTAGACCAACGAATACACCGAAGTCTGTGATTGATTTGATAACACCACTAACTTTGTCGCCTTTGTTATGTGTAGCAAAGAACTCATCCCAAGGATTAGCCTGACACTGTTTCATACCTAGAGAGATACGACGACGTTCTTCGTCGATATCAAGAATAACAACTTCTTTCTCTTCACCTAGAGTAACGATGTTTGCTGGGTTAACGTTTTTGTTAGTCCAATCCATTTCAGATACATGAACAAGACCTTCAACACCGTCTTCGATCTCAACGAAACAACCGTAATCAGTGATGTTGCTAACTTTACCGAACAGACGTGAACCTTCAGGGTAACGACGTGCGATTTCAGCCCATGGATCTTCGCCAAGTTGTTTAAGACCAAGAGATACACGAGTTTTCTCTTTATCGAACTTAAGAACCATAACTTCGATTTCAGAGCCAACTTCAACAATTTCTGAAGGATGACGTACACGTTTCCATGCCATGTCTGTGATATGCAACAGACCATCGATGCCACCAAGATCAAGGAACGCGCCGTAATCAGTAAGATTTTTAACCACACCTTTGATTGGCTTGCCTTCTTCGATGCTGTTAAGCAATGCTTCGCGCTCTTCGCTGTATTCGTTTTCAACAACAGCACGACGAGATACCACAACGTTGTTACGCTTCTGGTCTAATTTAATAATTTTGAATTCAAGATCTTTGTTTTCCAGGTAAGCGGTATCGCGTACTGGACGAACATCAACAAGTGAACCCGGCAGGAATGCACGGATATCACCCAATTCAACGGTGAAGCCGCCTTTAACCTTACCTGTAATAATACCGGTAATGATTTCTTCAGCTTCAAATGATTTTTCTAATGTGATCCAGGCTTTAGCACGTTTGGCTTTTTCGCGAGACAGACGGGTTTCACCGTAACCATCTTCAACTGCTTCTAATACCACTTCTACTTCGTCGCCAATGTTTACTTCAATTTCACCTTGTAGGTTCATGAACTGGCTAACGGGGATAACACCTTCCGATTTCAAACCCGCAGACACGATAACGTATCCATCAGAGATATCAGCAATAGTACCAAGAACAACGTTGCCG
>WTCC01000252.1 GCA_013138755.1 Gammaproteobacteria bacterium | reverse complement strand
TCGTCATCATAACCGCGACCAATAGCTTTGTTACTGGCCCCATTGCAGAAGCCTTCAAGGTTGATGACCTGATTGCCACAGAACCTGAAATAGTCAATGGTCAATACACTGGACAAGTTGCAGGCACGCCCTGCTTTCAGGGCGGTAAGATAATACGACTTAATCAGTGGCTGGAGAGTACTGCGCACGATCTTGAAGACAGTACCTTTTACAGTGATTCACATAATGACCTGCCTTTATTAGAGCAGGTCACTACGCCGATTGCTGTTGATCCAGATGATGAATTAAAATCAATCGCGCTGGAAAGAAACTGGGAGATTTGCAGCTTCAGGTAAAATATTTTAACTTAAGGTAACGCTGATTAACTATCAGTAAACGGCGACAGCAAATGCATACCAATAAAAATGATATCGATGCCCGCTGGGGCGAGCTATCACCACTGCACGACCCCAACATACTGGCTAACTTTGTTGCCCGTCCGACCGATGTACTCATCACTACACCACCGAAAGCTGGCACCACCTGGATGCAACAGATCTTGCATCAATTACGCAGTGGCGGGGACACCACATTCACCTCGATAGATGATGTTGTTCCATGGCTTGAGATCCAGCGTGATGGAAAAAACTGGCAGGAAATCTTGCAACACTTCGAAACACTAGCCGAACCGCGCATCTTTAAAACACATTGCACGGCAGAACAAACACCGGGTATTGGTACCGCCAAAATTATTCTGACATCACGCGACCCACGTGATTGCTGCGTCAGTTTCTACCACCATCTGATGAATATGACTGATGAAGCGCGCTTAAACAAACAGATCCCGTGCCCGACTTCATTCGATGAGCATGTTGATATGTGGCTTGAATTCGCAGCCTGGTACAGAAACGTGAGCAGCTGGTGGCCGTATCATGGGCACCCAAAGGTATTATGGCTGCGCTATCAGGACATGAAAAATGACATCGAATCCGGCATCGATAAAATTATCGCGTTTTTAGAATGGGGCGTTACCGACAGACAAAAAGAAAAGGTACTCGAATATTCATCATTTGACTGGATGAAAGCACATGATGAAAAATTTTCAGGTCAGGGAAGCAGCCGCAACACTAGAATATTTAAACCAGGAAAGTTTATACGACAGGGAAAAGTTGGAAAATATCATGACCTTATGTCACCAGAACAGGAACGACGTATCCTTGAAAAAGCCAAAACCACGCTCGAACCAGAATGTTTAAAATTTCTTGAGATCGATAGCTGAACCTTAATGCCTCCCTTCTTCCTTCTCGAGAGGTTTGATCAATTGCTGAAAAGCATGCGGTGAAACGTACTGCAACACTTCCTTACCCTCTTCATGTAATGCTATTTCCAGACCTATACGCGGATACAGGTAATGCGTTACACCAGTCAATTGAATCCGTCGATCAGGTTCTCCAAAACGCGCAAGAATAACTTCTTCATCCAGATTTACCACCGGAATAAAAGTCACGCCTGTCACTGTTTCGTTCAAAACATGAATTAGATCGTCAGGCGATAAGATGTATTTTTTTGCCTGGCCGGAAGCCATATACTTAGAATTAACAGAATTTTCTCGCAGCCGTATTATCTCCTGTTCACCTATGCCAGTTTGTAATACCAGCTTCCCCGAGAGTAAACCCGTTCGGTAATGTCCGTAATACATCTCGAGATTACCTACCTCATCTGGGGCCGCAATGATCGCAAGGTCCATATCACTGCCGAGAATATCCAGTACATCGGTCAAACGGCTACTACCAATCTGCAGACCAAAGACCCGTGTAATACCATCAGGTAGCGTTTCAACCTGCCAGGGCAGCCCGGTTAATGTTTCGCTTTCTCCAGACTGATCGAGAAAAGGAAGTGCTGCCAGCACGACGGCCAACAGAGCAAATAATATAAAAAAAATCTTCACTGATTAAATAAATCAGGCTTTAGGCAACGTCACGCCCTGTTGCCCCTGATACTTACCACCACGATCGGCATAAGACGTTTCACAGACTTCATCAGATTCAAAGAACAGCATCTGCGCGACACCTTCGTTAGCGTATATTTTTGCTGGCAGTGGCGTCGTATTAGAGAATTCCAGTGTCACGTGCCCTTCCCATTCAGGCTCTAACGGCGTGACGTTTACGATGATGCCGCAACGCGCATAAGTTGATTTACCCAGACAGATAGTTAATACGTTTCGTGGGATTTTAAAATTTTCTATCGTACGAGCAAGCGCAAACGAGTTTGGGGGGATGATACAGACATCACCGATGAAATCGACAAAACTATGTTCCGAGAAGTCTTTAGGGTCAACCACTGCCGAATTAATATTTGTAAATATCTTAAAATGATCGGAACAACGCACATCATAGCCATAACTGGATGTGCCGTAAGAAATAAGGCGCTCACCAGCAGCATTTGTTTTCACCTGACCGGGCTCAAACGGTTCAATCATGCCTTTTTCGGATTGTCGACGTATCCACTTATCAGATTTAATACTCATGATTTAA
>WTCC01000041.1 GCA_013138755.1 Gammaproteobacteria bacterium | reverse complement strand
AATATGTGGTGTTTTACAGCCTAAATCACGCAAAGCCGCTTTATAACTGGCAAGCTTATCTGTCGTTATTTTTCGAGGTTGTTGGCTTTGCCCTTTGAACAGTTTTTTGAAGAATTTAACAGCCGATCTCTTATCACGTTTCTTTGTTAAAAGTATGTCCAGTTCACAGCCATCCTGATCAACTGCACGCCACAGATAATGTTGTTTTCCGTTAATCTTTATAAACACTTCATCAAGAAACCATTGGTCACCCAATGCACCTTGTTTCTTTCTTAATGATTTGGCGAATGAGGGTGTAAGCTTTAAACACCATTGAAGGATCGTTTCATAGGTAACAACAATGCCTCGACAAGCAAGGAATTCTTCAATATCCCTGAAACTCAGTGTGAATCGATGGTACAGCCATACAGTATGACTGATAATTTCCTGTGGATAACGATAACGTTTATATGTATTCATACTTGATGAGTATACAGGGATGCGTTAAGTTGACAGTACCACTTGACAGTACCGGCGGCATATAATTGGGGCCTTAACATTTGGCGAGAGAATGATTCCAAATACAAAAGTATCACAAACAATTTTAGAGTTCGGTAAATCCTTAATATTGGCGTTACCTTCAAATCACTCAAAAGACGAGTTTGAAGCCGCCATTACCATCGTTATTACCACATGGAATGCAGTGGTAATGGATAGCTGGAATGACAAAAACCAATTTGAGTCTATGCTTTTATCTTCAATAAAATCAGCTCCGAAAGAAGCACAAATAGAAATCAAACGGCTTATTAAACGAAAGAAGACTAAATTTGGCACGGATCCAAGAGGGGTCGGCGAGCACTGGATTCGAGAGCAAGAGGGAGAATTTATTTTTGGTTGTGAAGCAAGGCTTAATGTAGAAAATGTGCCCGCTTCAAAAACAGCGCATTAATGCTAGCAGCTGCTGACTAAGGTTAAACGGGACCGGCGCAAAAAGCGCCGATCCTTTTCGATACTGGAATAATGAAAAAAGAGAAATGATGAAGAAAATCGTCTATCAATTTAAAATAGAATTGTTGGGAATAGAGCCGTTGATATGGCGACGAGTCGAGGTTCCCTCAACATATAGCTTTTGGGATTTTCACGTTGCTATACAGGATGCAATGGGCTGGCTGGATTACCACCTGCATTCATTTAGTCTTCTGCCACCTAGAAAGAGAAAACCAATTCTGATTGGTATTCCAGATGATGAAGATGAAGAAAACATGCTTGCAGGATGGGAGGTGCCTTTAACGCAATACTTTAAACAACCAGGGGATGAAGCAGTTTATGACTATGATTATGGTGATGGCTGGCAGCACAGAATAGTGTTAGAAGCAATAACACTTCAAAAAGAAGGCATCAAATACCCCAACTGCTCCGATGGGCAACGTGCATGTCCACCGGAAGACTGTGGTGGCATTCCAGGTTATTACCATCTCATCGATATTCTGAGCGACAAGGCACATGAGGACTATGAAGTGATGGTTGACTGGTTAAGTAACCATGCAAAAAACTATCATCCCTACGATCCAAAATATTTTGAACCTGGCAATGTTGTTTTCTGTAATCCAAAGAAAAGATGGAAAAAAGCTTTTGAGGATGGATGAAGATCTGACAAGGTAAATACACGTTACGCGTTTTTATCCGGCAGGGTAACAGGGTTAGGATAATGTGTATCATCAGAAAAAAACAAAAAAATACCCATTCGCATTGCGTTAGTCATGCCGCGAAAATACAAAGTGTTTTTTTCAAACATTAATGCGCATGAAGTAATGTCTCATTTTATGGTACTGTCAACTTAACTTAAATTACAGCGATTTTCTTGAAAATTCTGGCTCATCTAAACTACGAATCAATACGTTACAGGTTTATTTTTAATAAAAATTACTATTAATTTACTTAAGTTGACAGTACCCTAAATAGTATAAGTTGAGTCAAAACAGATATTATATTTCCCTGATTTTATTTATCAAGCAATACATCTTTAGCCTGATTAATTTTTGCGGCAAGATAGTTTGAGCCCCCGCGATCCGGGTGTAGCTTCTGCATCAGCTTTCTATGGGCACCGATAATTTCTTCTTTACTGGCATCGGGTTCAAGCCCGAGAATTTGAAATGCTTCTTCTGTCGACACAGCGCCAGGCGCAGATTGATTTGATCCTTCATACGCAGAACCGGTATGCTGTTCACGCCAGCGCTCACCATATACATTGTCGATAAATGCCTGTAAAAGCCGTGCCGATTCCTCATCCTGTGACTTCCAGGAATGCAGCAGGGCTATTAATTGTTCAAGTTTGAGCTCGGATAAACGCTGTCCTTGATGTTCTCCTTCCAATACTTCACCATCAATTTTACCGGTATCATGGTTTAAGCTCATGCGCACAAAACGTGCTTGAACCTGGGAAGTTTTTCCTGCATCGTTCGCATCATATCCAGTCGCTTTTTTAGCTTTATATCTTCTATAAAACTGATTAAAGAATGGCAGGTATCGAATTAAGGGTAATAATTTTCGTGCAAATGGCAGTAAGGAACCGATGGCAGCAAATAACCAGTGTAACTTGCCCGTTAATGCCAGAAAAATTAATATTCCTGCCACCAGAAAAAGTAATCCCTGGCGTAACGTCTGGACTACAATTTGTGAAGGCGTGCGCATAAACCAACGGATGAATAAAAATCCGACTAAAATGATTGCGATCGCCAGTAATAAACGGATATGCATAGCTTACAATTTTTCGATTTGGTGGTTAAGCTGCCGCGCAAGTTTCCCGGCATTTTGACTGTAATCTGTCAGTGCTTTATGACCACCGGCGGCGTAAACAGCAACCGCACTCAATAACTCAAGCAACTGTTGTGGGCTATGGCTATCAAACAGGCAATAGGCCCCTTTGGAGAGACGTGCGATTTGTTTAAATGCCCTGGCGGCTACGGCTTCTCCTCCTTCATGAAAAATAAAGATAGGGATACCGTGTAATCCGAGTTCTCCAGCCAACTGTCCCAGGCGATCAACATCCTCTTCCATACAATCACCCACGAATACCAGTGCATCCACTTTTTCACCTTGTGTTTCCTTAATGGCATGTTGCAATACTTTATCTATTTGTGTATGACCAGCCTCACAAAAGACGGAAGTCATTGCTTTTAGTAACTGCTGTGAATTGTTCATCCAGGGAAAAGCCTGAAATTCACCAAAACCGCGAAAGTAACACAGCTGGATTTCAAGTCCACCCAGTTTGCTTGTTTGATTAAACATTTGCGCCTGTATATGGGCGGCATAGTCCCAGGTTGGTTCGCGACTGGCGGTGGCATCCATGGCAAAAATCAAACGTCCTTGTTTCCCCGCCGGTTTGATGGCCGCTGTGCTGGCGACATTCTCCAGGAAAGCATCAATTTCCGATCGGTTCGATGGTTTTTGCAGGGATTTATCTTTATTTTTCATGAGACTACTCTTATTTTTCCCTCGGCTCTTACCCAGAGGAGTCCGGGAGATACCCTAGGATATATGCCCTAGGATATGCCATGGGGTATATTAAAATGATAGAATAACCTGTGTTTAAACAATAGAAAAGGCAGCCACGTGCCCTCACTGGATGAATTTGATCTCGATGTCGTGAGTTCGTGATGATCTGCCGTAAGCTGGATTTATTTAGTGAAGCATTTGTTGCCATTGATGGCAGCAAGTTTAAGGCAGTCAATAACCGTGATCGTAGCTTCACTCGTGCCAAGGTAAAACGTCGACTAGAAGATATTGATAAAAGCATTGATCGTTATCTTGCGCAAATAGAAAGTGCAGATCGACTAGAGGCATCGATTGCAAAAAGTAAAACTGAGAAACTAGAAAACAAAATAACCAAGCTCAAAAAAGAAATAGAACATCTTAATGACATTGGTGTGCAGTTACAGGCCGCACCCGATAAACAGATATCACTGACAGACCCGGACTCACGTTCGATGAAAAGCCGTGGTGCGGGCATCGTTGATTACAATGTACAAACAGCTGTTGATCCCAAACATCACCTTATCATTGCACACGAAGTGACTAATGTTGGTAATGACCGTGCACAGTTAATGAATATAGCCACGCAGGCCAAAGAAGCGATAGCGACTGATGAGCTATCAGTTGTCGCTGATCGCGGTTACTACAGTGGTGAAGAAATAAAAGCCTGTGATGATGCAAAGATAAAAGTCTATCTACCTAAATGCCAAACCTCCGGTAACCAGGCGAAGGGGCTTTTTGGTAAACGTGATTTTATTTATAAACCAGAAACAGATGAGTATGAATGTCCTGCTGGAGAGCGCGCTATTTATCGGCTTGATGGAAAAGAAAAAGGAAAAGTCATCCGGCGCTACTGGTCATCTGCCTGTCCTCATTGCTCATTGAAGCCACAATGTACAACCGGAGTCAATCGTCGCATCAGTCGCTGGGAACATGAAGCTGTACCGGATGCTGTCGAGGCTAGAATTACTCAAGAGCCCGAACGAATGGCAGCAAGAAGAAATACCGTTGAGCATCCATTTGGTACATTAAAACTATGGATGGGATATACACACTTCCAAACGAGAACGCTTGAGCACGTTGCTACGGATATGAGTTTGCATGTGCTTGCTTATAATATGAAGCGCATGCTGAATATCTTTGGTGTTAACGGTTTAATCAAAGTGATACAGGCATAAACTCTGTATTTACTTAGAAAATAGACGCACTTCAACAATGCTCTACATGCCACCCAGGCAAGTTTTAAAAAAACGACTCTTCACATAGAAATATAAATGGCTGAATTTAAACACCAGGAGCGTTCCTTGATGCCATCTGATAAGCAGTACCAACCATTGAGAACAAATTTTTGAGTTTTCACACAGTCTGGGCCGAAGACTGCCAGTCGGTAGAGTTTTGAGAAAGGCTGAGGGTGACTGACTGTTGCCGACCCATTATAGTCGCGATGTAGCGTTTATTAGTCTGCCTACACCACTAAGCAGACCTTGGGATAACAGACTGATTGAGAAAAACCGATCTATACCGGACGGTCATGTTTATTACACCACTCTGTTTACAACGCATAGCTTGACCCTCTCTAAATTAGCAAATCATCCCGGATTGCGGTCGTTGATCTACCATGTCATTAACAATTTTATCAGAGTCTCGATTTCATGGGATGTATAACAGGGCGAAAATCTACTAAACTATTAATAATTATTAATAAATGATGTTATATCGAGATCTTTATAAAAATGTATAACGAGACACGGGGCCTCGTTAATTAAACTGTTATGTGATAAAAAAGTGAGCAGCACGTCAGGTTTGATGCGTATAATTATTGAAGAGTCTTAAGGAAGCACCAGAACGAAGTAAGTTAATCCAGTTATATATATCGAGGAAAATTTGGCATGAGTACAGGCACAGTAAAGTGGTTCAATTCGGATAAAGGTTTTGGTTTCATAACCCCGGACGATG
>WTCC01000051.1 GCA_013138755.1 Gammaproteobacteria bacterium | reverse complement strand
CATCAGGTACTTTTATACCCAACTCTGAAAGATGGCTTATCATCTCACCCAGAGAAGAATTTTTCCCACCGACATCATCGATGTCTTTTATACCGATCTGGTTAAACCAGATAACCTGTGATTTCATAATCCGAAGCCCTGCAACTGTAAATTACAGTATAGATAAAACTCAGGATTTAATATAATTTTTGATCCTGGCTGTACGACATTCCAGCAAAAATTTTTCTATTCATGCGTATCCACACTATCGGTCATATAGTGGCGGTCGCATCAACTGGCACGTATTCACTCCATTAAAAACATGGCAACCTTTCAGGTAAATGCTCTCGAATTTCTTTTGCGTTAAAGTGAGACATATTTTTTGCCAACTCAAAACACACAAGTTTTTGTGTTTGCGTCGCTAACTGGTTACGAAGATTGCCCAGAAAACCTGGTGCAGCAACCAACATAATCTGTTTAAACCTTTTGTCTTTACGTGCAACATCCAGTTCGTTAGCAATCTGTTTCGCGAAATTTATATTCTCTTGATCTTTAGGGCTTACCTCATCCTGATATGCATGCCTTGCACCGCCACGACCATTACCGCGACCAGGCAGATCACTAGTCACCACCTGCTCATGTAGCCGAGCTTCAGTATGTGCAATACTTTTTATCTCTTCTATCGGCCCCATATGAGAATCCACTATAAAAAACCGTGCTTTACTGTTATCCGCAACAACCAACCAGGTCGATTTCATCATTTCACCTCATTATTATCATCTCATCTAAGATTAAACATCATGTTGCCAGTTATTATGTTGATTCTAATCAAGTAACACAACAGGCAGAAATCAGGTATCACTTATAAGATTTATTTTCTGCCTGTATTTTGCAATGGTTACGTTTGCATTTAACTCTTTTTGCAAGACATCGCTTAAACACTCCTGTGCCTTCGGCTCACCATGAACCAGTACGATATGTGGGCGATTTTTGAAATTGGCATACCAGTTTTTCAAACCCGTCTGATCAGCATGTGCCGACAGCCCTCCTACTGTGTGGACACTAGCTGCTACCTGCATCGATTCGCCCCACAAGGTAATGTGTTTTGCACCATCGACCAGTTTCCGCCCCAAAGTGCCTCGCGCCTGAAAACCAGAGATAATCACATGACAGTTACTGCGCCAGATATTGTGCTTCAGGTGCTGTTTTATTCGTCCACCACTACACATCCCGCTACCGGCTATGATAATAGCCCCGGAATGAACTCGGTTTAACGCCATGGATTGATTCGTTGTTCGGGAGATATGCAGATTAGGCAATATAGATTTTTGTTTATTTTCTTGAAGTAGTGCCTGCATGTCATCATCAAACAGATCACTGTTATTCATAAAAATACGAGTCGCTTCGATGGCTAGCGGACTATCGAGAAATATCTGCCAGCGATCCAGCCCCCAATGTTTATAATATTTTGCGAACAGGTACAAAATTTCCTGGGTACGACCCACAGAAAAAGCAGGAATTAAAATATTACCGTTACCTTTGGTAGCAATAGATAAAACTTCTGAAATTTCCTTTTGAGTTTCATCCCAGGTACGATGTAAACGATCACCATAAGTACTCTCCATGATGACCAGATCAGCATCTGAGATCATCTCCGGATCTTCCAGAATTGGCATACCGGAGCGCCCGAGGTCACCACTGAAAACCAGTTTACGCTGCTGCCCCTCATCTTCTAACCAGAGTTCAACAATAGAAGAACCCAAAATGTGGCCAGCATCATTCAGGCAAAGCGTGACATTTGGCAGGATACGTTTTTTTTGCTGATAGACCAGCCCCTTAAATTGCTTCATAGCAATCTGTGCATCTTCGATGGTATACATTGCTTCGATCAAATCCAATCCTTTTCTGGCACGCTTCCTGTTTTCCCATTGAACATCTTTTTCATTTAGAAAAGCTGAATCTTTTAACATGATACGACAGAGATCGCGGCTGGCACGATGTGTGTAGATACTGCCGCGAAAACCCGCTTTAACCAGTAAAGGCAAACGACCGGAGTGGTCAATATGGGCATGACTTAATACGACCACATCGATCGAAGCCGGGTCGAACGGAAAAGATTCCCTATTACGCGCTTCATCTTTTGCGCGACCCTGTATCAATCCGCAATCTAATAATATTTTTTGTTTGCCGACTGTTACCAGGTGACACGACCCGGTAACCTCTCCAGTGGCTCCTAAAAACTCAATCTCAATCGTCATATCATCTCTAACCTCAGGCACGTGTACCCTGCTTATTTTGATTCCACCAACAGATGCGAATAATGCCTATAGAACCATTTCATGGTAAATGGCGGGATAATCGTTGTTAACACAATCACAATAACCATACCGGCGTGGGTCTCATTATCAAATATTCCACTGAAACGTCCAAGTTCTGCAAAAATAAGTCCCACTTCACCTCGCGGTACCATCGACATTCCTATCATAATTCTTGATGCCAAATTTTCATTGATAAAAAGCGAGCCTATCAACTTTCCTGCAATTGCTGCCACCAGAAGTACTGATGAAAAAATCCACACATGGGATGACGCCCAGTCGATCTCTCTAAGATTGATCGACAACCCTACAACAACAAAAAAGATAGGCGTGAATAGACTGATGATGGGCTGCATCTGCTCTTCGATAGCTTTGGCAAAATTTTCATCCTTACGCAGAGTAACGCCCAGTGGCAAAAAGAAACGCCGTGACAGCGCAAGACCTGCAGCAAAACCACCTAACAGTTCTGGCGCGCCAACCGCATGCGCTAACCAGGCAAAAAACAACACCAGAGAAACAATCGTAGTGGGAATCAGACCTGGTATCTCACTATCTGCATGAAAGCGTTTGATTACCACGGACATAAGCTTTGCCAATATCGGTGCGAACACAAAAAACGAACTAACGAATACCAGCACCTTGAGAGCGTTGATCCAGTTAACACCACCACCGACTGAAAACTCATACAATAATGCTAGCAGCATCACGCCAAGCACATCATCAAGTACAGCCGCACCTAGTACGATTTGCCCCTGATGTGAATTAGCAAGCTTTAGATCAGAAAGCACTCGTACGGTTATACCGATACTGGTCGCAGTAAGTGTGCCACCTATAAACAATGATATGAGGAGTGACAACTCAAATAACCAGTAGGCAATCGAGAAGCCAAAAAATAATGGTGCAATGAAACCGATGATGGCAACAACAGTAGATTTCGTTCCAGACCTGATCAGTCGCTTAATGTCAGTACTCAAGCCGACTTCAAACAACAACAGAATAATACCAATCTCTGCCATCAACTTGAGCGCTTCTACCGGTTCGATCCAACCTAATATGCTTGGACCAATTACGATACCCGCGAACAGTTCTCCGATAACAGATGGTGATTTAAGACGAACAGCGAGCTCGGCAAATAGACGCGCCGTAAGTAAGATAATCAGCAGATACAGAAAAAAAGTATGCGCTTGCATGATCTAACTAACAGATCCTGGGTAAAGGATCATCTTCAAGTTCTTCGATTATGCGCTCACCACCTATTTCGGTCTCCATTAATACGTATGCTATATCAGAATCAATACGACCTATTATCTCAGCATGCTGACCTTCTTCAAGCGCCTGCCAGGTCTCTAATAACGCCTGTGCTTCAGCTGGATCAACCACTGCAACAACACGTCCTTCACAGGCCAGATACATAGGATCGTAACCCAACATATCACATACCGATTGCACCGGATCACGTACGGGCAGTTTAACCTCTGATAGACGAACACCCATGCCCGTCGCTCGGCACAGTTCAGAGCAGACGGTAGCAATACCACCGCGCGTTGGGTCGCGCATGAAACGTAATCCCCTATAATCCATCGCTGCAGTCGTTAGATTCAATACGCTTGCAGCATCAGACTGGATGTCACCTCGCAGACCAAACTCTTCTCGCGCAAGCATCACGGCAATACCATGATCACCAACAGGGCCACTGACAATAATTGAATCGCCATGTTTTATATTTTGCATCGACATGACATGCCCATGGCGAACACCGATACCCGTGGTTGCAAGATATAATCCACCACCCTCACCGCGTCGTAAAACTTTTGTGTCACCACAGACTACTTTGACACCGATCTCTGCAGCGGTTTCTGCTAAGGTTTTGATGATGCGTTCCAGTGTCGCAATCTCCATACCTTCTTCGATAAATGCGTTAAGACTTAAATATTTTGGGATAGCACCAGCGACAGCAAGATCGTTTGTCGTTCCATGGACGGCAAGTGAGCCGATATTACCACCGGGAAATTCTAATGGCTGTACAGTAAAACCATCGGTAGTAAATAATACATCGCTACCGTTCAGTTCAATCGGTACGGCATCAGCCTGAATGTCCAGCTCAGGTTCGGCAAGATCCGGGTTAGCAAGATGACGAGCAAAAATCTCTTCGATAAGCTCTCGCATGTAACGACCACCATTGCCATGCGCTAGTGAGATATGTGTATCTTGCATAATTAGTTAACCTGCTAATTGTTTATTAACCACAGAGAACACAGTTTTGTAGGGCGGGCATTGCCCGCCATTCGGCCTAATGAATTGACCACGTTTGGCGGACAATGCCCACCCTACAAAATAAATCCGTGATGGAATACTTTTAATTTTTTATTTTGTAACCATACTCCATAACTTGCCCGAAACTGATACCCGCATCATTGACTGGTATCAACTCAGGCAAACAAACTTTAAACCCATTCGCCGATAATAATGTAATAGTGTATTCACTTAAAACACGGTTTTGAAACACACCACCAGAAAGTGTAACGATGTTCACTGCGTGTTTTTCTCGAAAGATTTTTGCGCTCTGCAATATAGCGTGTGCTAGTGATGAATGGAATATTGAGGCACGCTCAACAACACTTAAAGTGGAATCTGTCATCGATACAATCAATGACTTCCAGTTAAATATCAATAAGTTATTGTTATAACATAATTTAAATTCTATATAATCACTCAGCCTAGCATCGTCCCTTTCGCACAATGACTCAAACTCCATTGGCCCCTGACCTTCGAAACTGGCCATTGTACGAACACCTGTTAATGCTGCAGCTGCATCAAACAAACGACCGACGGACGTCGACTCAGGTGAATTAATTTTTTGATGCCATGCTTGCTTAACGATGGGATCTATCTCGATAGCATCATCATAATGATGCCCTACTTCCCAGCACATAGCCGCCGCACTTCGCCATGGTTCTCTACCGGCTTTATCCGCACCGGGTAGATTAAATTTTTTCATAGTAGCGACATGCTGCCACTCACCCGGCATACCGAGAAACGTTTCACCACCCCATAACGTACCGTCTTCACCATAACCCACACCGTCCCAGGTGAATGCTAAAACAGGTTCATCATGTTTCATCATTGACTGACATTCATAATAAGATGCCGATGCATG
>WTCC01000109.1 GCA_013138755.1 Gammaproteobacteria bacterium | reverse complement strand
CATGAAATAATTTCTTCCATGTTTAAGGTAACATCATCACCTGGCACTTCTTTATCTATCTTAACTTTATTGTTTAGCGCGGTCTTATTTCTGCTAAATTGCTTAAATGTTTGTGTAGCAAGAGAATCAATTCCAGAAAAATCCTCATCTAACCTGTTCATCGCATCTATCACATAACGATCGATATACATTGCCGCCGCCAACAAGTCTGTTACATTACGGATGAATTTTGGATTTAATTTTGGCCCTGTCATGCTGAACCTATATCAAACATGATAGGTAATTGAAACGCTGCTATTAAGTATTTCTCTGAGAGAAGGATCTTGAATCTACTGATCACAGCTAAACTATGAAGTGACATATATCTAAAAAATCTAATAATTATTCGAGCCTCATAATAACCGTTAGATTTTTATGGTAATTTGATATTTATCAAGAAAAATTGATAATTATCAGTAAATTTACCCACAAATAAAAGACAGAATTAATCAACACATCCACATTCTTTTCCAAGCGTCTCTTTAAGGACCCCTATCCGATCAAGCGCTGATGAAGACAATTTCTGCGCAGTAAGCATTACTGCTTCATCATTAGTCACATCAACAACAGCATCGTAAAAAGAAAAACTACGGTCACAGCATGCGCACAGCCGCTGTATTTTTAAGTCTTGAGTAATTGCATTTTGGCCAATGTAATCATTATAAGATTTAATTTGAGCAAGATTTCTGGTGATATGATCACCCGGAGACATTTTTTCATTCATCGCTAAATCACGCAACATACTTTCATTGCTCTTAATCTGTAAACGAGTTTCACTACTAAGAACTTTTATCTCAGGTGCATTTTCACTGATCTTGTTCATCTCTTCTTCGAGGAAATGATCGATATGAACAGCTGCCATTAACAGGTCTGCTTTATTATGAACCGATTTAGGATCGAGTCTTGGCTCTACCATATCGTCTTCACGTTCTAGATGATAAGCACGTCGGCGTTCCGCTCTGAGTAACGCCGCATGACCTAATTCCTCTCGCGCCAGTATTTCTGCGTACTTACGCACCATCTTACTTTCCGACTCTGCTGCCACGTGCGTATAAAAACGAAAGGCAATTTCCTCATTATGCACTGCAAACGCTAATGCTCTATAAGGTGAGCTCTGATAAGGGTCACGCGCTTCGTCATCATAGGTCGTCGAAATATTTGGATCTTTCCAGCTGATGGGACCAATATCGGAATTCTCCTTGATTCCCTCTTGCTCCATCCATGCTAACAATAAGCGCTCATGTTCTTCCTCTTCGATAATCATGCGTTCAAATAAACCGGCAGCCGATGTGTTATCGCCTTCACGCATCTTTTCTGCCAACATAGTGTAACGTCGAATCGCTTCACGTTCAGCCTGCAATGCGATGGACATGAGATCATTGGTGGTTTTTACATTAGTTGATAACACGCTCGCCTCTATTCTCAAATTAGGTGAAGTCCATTATTTATCTATTCACTTGATTCTTGTTTGATATATATCAAGTGATGATTGTCATATGACACACATAATTGCGCCATATGACACACAATAGTACACTAGCGAATGAAATACCTACTAGCGCCCAGGGATTACTAGCGTTCGCTCTTACTTTACTAAAATAGAATCTTTCTGTTGCATGCATTATCGTAGCTTTATAAGAATAGTCATTACACTGCTAATACTTCACTGGAGTCTGTCCGGCGCGGCTCAGGCAAGTTCAGAATTACCTCGTTTCCTCGATGTCATCGATGTGCAGGATATCTACCCGGGCGCAGACAAGATAGGCACAGCAGACGGTGACCCGGTGATCGCACCTGCTTTCAATCAAGGCGAACAGATCGGTTATGTTTTCCTCACCTCAGATTACGTCAATACCACAGGATATTCAGGTAAACCCATACACCAGCTGGTCGCCATGGATGTTAACGGCATCATACGAAAAGTCTTGCTGGTCGAGCACCACGAACCCATCGTACTGATCGGTATTCCTGAGGCACGTATCACTGCCATCCTGAAAGATTATGAAGGCATGGACGTCGGCAAACTGGTACAGGGCACACTGGACCATGATATCGACATCGTCACCGGTGCCACGGTTACCGTCATGGTGATGGATGACAATATCTTACGCAGTGCGATAAAAGTTGCCCGCAATTATGGTCTTGCCGGACTGCAACCCGAACAGGAAGAAACGGGTCCTGTCGCATCAGTCAATCCTGAGATCAATAACATCGAGGATTGGGTTACTCTGGTCAGAGAAGGTTCTGTACGCCGCCTGAAACTAAACCTCAGTCAAATAAACGAAGCCTATAATCAGATCGATGACTTTCGTGCCAGTGATTTCCCGGAAGAAGGTAAAGCAAATGATACCTTCATCGAGCTCTATGCTGCGGTTGTATCCATACCCAGTATCGGACGCAGCCTGCTGGGCGAAGGCGAATATAAAAACCTGATAAAAAAACTTAAACCCGGCGAACAGGCTATCATGCTGGCAGGTAATGGTCGCTTTTCATTTAAGGGTTCGGGTTATGTTCGCGGCGGTATCTTTGATCGTTTCCAGATCATACAGGGCGATACTTCTATTCGTTTTCACGACCAATACCATAAACGTCTCCGCCATATCGTTGCAAAAGGCGCACCTGAATTGAAAGATGTCGATCTATTCAGAACACCGGTCGATATCAATTTTAACGCCGCTGAACCGTGGAAACTGGAATTACTGGTAGGTCGTGATGTTGGCCCGACAGAAAAATTATTTCTGACTTTTGAGCTTGATTATGAGCCACCAAAAAAGTACTTGCTGTTTACTGAAGCCGAAGGCCAAACCTCTTCCAACATGGAATCAGCAGACCCCTTCTGGAAAAAAATGTGGCTGCTCAAAATTCCGGAGATCTTCATCCTCGGCATAGCTTCGATCGTTCTTACACTGATCTTTTTCTTTCAGGACTGGCTGGTCAAACGTCCACAGGTTACCGAACGTGTCCGTGTCGTTTTTCTAATTTTCACCCTGGTTGTCATCGGCTGGTATTTCAATGCACAGTTGTCTGTGGTTAATATCCTGGCGATGTTCAATGCGCTGGTCAGCGGTTTCGACTGGGAATATTTCCTCATGGAACCGTTGATATTTATCCTCTGGGGATCCGTTGCAGCAGCATTATTATTCTGGGGACGCGGTCCTTATTGCGGCTGGTTATGCCCGTTTGGTGCGCTACAGGAATTGATTAATAAAGTTGCTAAATTTTTCAAAGTTAAACAGATCAACGTACCGTGGAAAATTCACGAACGTATCTGGACGTTCAAATACTTAATCTTTCTTTTCTTATTCGGTATATCACTGTACTCGCTTGAATGGGCAGAACTTCTGGCTGAAGTCGAACCGTTTAAAACCGCCATCATTTTGAAATTTGCCCGTGAATGGCCGTTCGTCATCTTTGCACTGGCCGTACTGATACCCGGTATCTTTATCGAACGTTTTTACTGTCGCTACCTTTGCCCACTGGGTGCGGCATTAGCGATACCCGGCAAGTTGCGCATGTTCTCATGGCTCAAACGTTACAAAGAATGCGGTACTCCCTGCCAGCGCTGCGGTAATGAATGCATGGTTCAGGCGATACATCCGGAAGGCAACATCAATGTGAATGAATGTTTGTATTGCCTGCATTGTCAGGTGGTTTATGTCGATGACCATGCCTGTCCGGTGATGATACAGAAACGCCTGAAAAAAGAACGCCACACCGTTCGCAAAGATACAACAAAGGGAAAACAAGAATCAGCAATTGCTGTCGAACTGAAGAAAAAATAGAGAGATGAAGGTTTTAATGAGAAACACCTGGAGTTATACCAGGAATTAAATAATTTGCCTACACCACAGTAGGCACTACGATGAGGGAAATACGATGAAAAAAGAGAATGACAATACTGAAAAAACAGGTCTTACTCGGCGCCAGCTACTAGGGGGCTCGGTCAAACTAACGGCATTGGCTGGAGCAGTTGGCAGTGCCGGCCTGGTTGGTTTTGCAGGCATGACACCAAAAGCCGCTATCGCTGCATCTAATAATAAAGCTGAAGTTGCACCAGGTGATCTGGACGAATACTACGGTTTCTGGAGTAGCGGTCAGGCGGGTGAAATGCGTATTCTTGGTATGCCTTCGATGCGTGAGTTAATGCGCGTACCGGTATTCAACCGCTGTAGTGCATCGGGTTGGGGTTCAACGAACGAAAGCCGCAAGATCCTGCGTGATGGTCTGTTACCTGAAACCAAAAAATATCTGGATTCCGGCGGCCGTGGCGGCGTCTGGACCAATGGTGACCTGCATCACCCGCACATGTCCTTCACCGATGGTACTTATGACGGCCGTTACCTGTTCATGAACGACAAAGCCAACACCCGCGTTGCCCGTGTGCGTTGTGACGTGATGAAATGTGACAAGATAATCGAGATTCCGAATGCTTCGGATATTCATGGTTTACGTCCGCAAAAATACCCGCGCACCGGTTATGTCTTTGCGAACGGTGAGCATCGTGTACCGATTCCGAATGACGGCAGCATCCTGGACGAACCTGACAAGTATCATGCTATCTTCACCGCCATCGACGGTGATGAAATGAAAGTGGCATGGCAGGTGATGGTCGACGGCAACCTGGATAACTGTGATGCGGACTATCAGGGTCTTTATGCCTTCTCTACCTGTTACAACAGTGAAGAAGCAACCAACCTGGCTGGCATGATCGCTAACGAGCGTGATTGGGCCGTGGTATTCGATCTTAAAGCCATCGAAGCAGGCGTGAAAGCCGGTGACT
The DNA here is from genome assembly GCA_013138755.1 of Gammaproteobacteria bacterium. GTDB lineage: Bacteria > Pseudomonadota > Gammaproteobacteria > SZUA-229 > SZUA-229. The sequence goes on along the minus strand of WTCC01000109.1, from coordinate 775 downwards.
TCCAGAAACACAACGGCGTACCTGTACTGGATGGTCGCAAAGGTTCGAAATACACGCGTTACATTCCTGTGCCAAACAGTCCTCACGGCTGTAACACCGCGCCGGATGGTATCCACGTTGTATTCAACGGTAAGTTGTCACCAACGGTTACTGTTATCGATGTCAGAAAATTGCCTGACCTGTTCAACGACAAGATTAAACCACGAGACTGTGTCGTTGCAGAACCAGAGCTGGGCTTAGGTCCATTACATACTGCATTTGATGGCAAAGGCAATGCCTTCACCACATTGTTCCTCGATAGTCAGGCAGTGAAGTGGAATATTCAGAAAGCGGTTGATGCTTATGCTGGCAAAAAAGTAAACCCTATCATCGACAAGATCGATGTGCACTACCAACCGGGACATAACCATACTTCCATGGGTGAAACCAAAGAAGCCGATGGTAAATGGCTGGTCTCTCTCAACAAGTTCTCTAAAGACAGATTCATTAATGTGGGTCCGTTGAAACCTGAGAACGAGCAGCTTATCGACATCAGTGGTGACAAGATGAAACTTGTTCATGATGGCCCAACCTATGCGGAACCGCACGATGTGATCATCGTTCGTGCCGACATCGTAAACCCGGATTCGCTATGGACCAAGGGTGATCCTATGTGGGCTGATGCCAGTGCACAGGCGAAGAAAGATGGCGTTGATCTGGGCGTTACGTCCAAGATAGTACGCGACGGCAAAAAAGTGCGTATCTACATGTGGTCGATTGCTCCTAACTTCAGCAT
>WTCC01000184.1 GCA_013138755.1 Gammaproteobacteria bacterium | reverse complement strand
CGCTTGAGGTTTCCTGCTCTATCACCAACTGCACCGTATCACCTTCATTAATCTGTGGCGTCACTTTTAGCGTCAAACCGACATCCTGTCTTTCGATGGTCTGAAATGGATTATTGGGATCGGTACTGCCAGTACCGGTAAAGCTACCTGTTACAAACGGTAAGTTCTGACCTACGATTAGCTCCGCTTCTTCATTGTCCAAGGTGACAATATTAGGTGTCGACAAGATATTGGTATTCTGATCTGTTTGCAGGGCACGTAATAGAGCGCCATACCTCACACCCGAACCACCTTCTCCACCGACAGCAAAAGATAAACCCGAAGGCACCGATGCTAATGCTGTATCACCAATAGTCGCAGCCAATATTTCACCAATACCCGCGAAATTACTCACACCCACGGGTAAAGCGCCACTATCACGGTTTGTACCATCAACGGCCAGGCCAACACCGATCTCTTTATCGTTAGTGATAGTAATCTCAGCAATAATTGCTTCGATCAATACCTGCGCACGTCGGATATCTAACTGACGAATGACTGCTTTTAAATTTTTAACCGTATTTGGATCAGCGGTAATGATTAACGCATTGGTTTCTTCATCTGCCTGTATGATGGCACTCTGACTGATAACACTGCCTGTCGTTACTTTCTGTGGCGCAGCTTTTACTTTCGAGGCACGTGATTTTTTACCTTCTTCCTTCAGGCCGGTTAAGATCTTAGCCAGATTTTCCGCTTTAGCGTATTTCAGATAGATAACATGCGTATTACCACTACCGTCTTCTAATGGTGTATCCAGATAACTAATGGTTGCTCGCATCCTTAATCGCGATGAACGATCACCCGTAACCAGTACACTATTGGTTCTATCATCCGCGGCCAGTTTGACTGTTTTTGCAGCATTTTTGCCAGCGCCGCCGCCAGCATTAAGAGAATTCAAGATACGAACTAACTCTGAAGCTGAAGCATGCTTTAACGGTATAATTTCCAACTCATCACTGTCAGGACGATCAACCCCGGCAATGATTTTTAATAAACGTTTAATATTGCCGGCATGATCGGTAATAATTAATGTATTGGTTGGATTATAAGCAGCCAGGTGGCCTTGCTGAGGCACCAGAGGTCGTAATATAGGAACCAGCTGTGACGCAGGCACATGATCTAAACGAACAATTTTTGTAATCAGCTCATCGGCCGGATACGAATCATTGCTAGTGGATAATGGTAACGGACCTTGCTTCGCATTAACCGCTGGTACAATTTTTATCACCGAACCTGTTGGCACAGCGGCATAACCATGCACCTGTAAAACCGAAAGAAAAACCTCGTACACTTCTTCAGGTGACAACGTATTCGCTGAAATAACCGTTACCTTCGCTTTAACACGCGGATCAATAATAAAGTTTTTACCGGTAAATTTAGAAACGGTACTTATCAATGCACGAATATCAGCATCTTTCAAATTCAGTGTAATTTCATCCGCAACAGCCTGGGTAACGACACAAAGAGATAATAAGACAGATAACACCACACCCTTGGTCATACGCTGCGTACGTAATCCGAATGATAAAAGTTGTGTTAATAATTGAAACATGGTCATGCAAATATTCCTAAAATATCTTTCTTATTGTAGTGTAATACTAAGCGGTACTTCTGCGCCGTTACGTTTCACCACTAAATCTAAATTTTTTGCTGTACTTAGTTTGCGTAAAGCACTGATGCCATTTTGCGGCTTATCCAGCTTTACACCATTAATTTGTATCACTACATCGGTAGGCAACAATCCCATCTCGGTAAGCAGTTCACCCTTTTTCTGGGGTTGCAAACGATAGCCAATCTGTTTGCCGTTTTCTTTCACGATGACAGGCAAAGCATAGTCAGCAAACGATGTCGGGTTTTTTAAAATATCCCTCCGGATATTTGACAGCGCCCTGCCTGACGTTCCAGTAGAACGACCAGACGACGAATTATATTTTGCCTGCCTGGTGGACTTTAAATTCACACCACTGATCTTCTGCAGCTTTAAAATTTCCCTTCGGCCGCTACGCTCAAGCACTACATGCTCGGGATGAATCTCTTTAATCAAAACGCCACCCGATATTTTATCACCCACACCATAAATATCTTCCTTGCCGGACTTCCCCTGCGCAATAATCGCGCTTGCCATCTTCATCGGTATCGCAGCCAATACTCCCTTCAACGTCAGATTGAGCTTCGTAACGGGCGCCTTTGTTTGCTTACTCACCGTCGCGCTCTGACTGACGCCAAAAATATTAGCCGACGTCAGCTGCCTGAAACTATTCTGCTGTGCCTGCCTGTTATTAACCGAGCCATTTTTTTTCTGCACAGACAATACTTTCGCATCCTCCTGTGGAACCAGCATCCAGGTAATCTCAACCAGTAAATAGGCACAGGCAATGACGATAATTACACTCATCACTGTTGCCAGACGCTGATTAATTTTCAGCAACACAACAGGATTGTTTAGTTGTGTTATCAGTATGTTAGCTATCAATGTGAGAGTCGTTCTTAAATTATTCAGATAAGTTAAATTCTAGCAGTCTCTGTCTTGCATTGCTGAGCAATCGAGTGAATTAACGTCATATTTTCACGATTGATGTAAAAATATGTGCTAGGTATGACGTATAAACCAGATGAAAGTTTACTTTTAAGGGTGATTACTGATTACGGCAGAAACGGTATATCGCAATTTCACCGAGTAGATTAGGAAACATATTCGTTAACCACCCCCCCCTGTTATGGCGATGATCCACTACTGCACGCTCTAAAATTTGAATATCGTGCTTTTGGCAGAGCACTTCAAAGTCGCTGAGCGTGCAAAGATGCACGTTTGGCGTATTAAACCATTGGTTTGGAAGGTTTTTTGTTACCGGCATAATACCACCCAAACCCAACTGCAAACGTGCGCTCCAATGCGCCATATTAGGAAAAGTAACGATACCTTCACCACCTACTCGGAGCATTTCTTCGATTAACAGGTCAGGTTGCTCTGTCGCTTGCAGTGTTTGAGTCATTATCACACTGTCAAAGGTCTTATCCGAGAAGTACGCCTTCAAACCATTGTTTAGATTAGCCTGAATAACATTGATATTTTTTTCAACACAGACTTCAATATTAAACGGGTCAATCTCAAGCCCATACCCCAAAACATTATACTCATCACGTAAGTAGGCCAGCAAGGTACCGTCGCCACACCCCAGATCGAGCACCTTGGTGCCTGGTTTTATCCATCCAGAAATAATCTCCAGATCTGCACGCAAACCCTCTTTACTCATTCCTTGCAGATGCTCAATTGCCATACTCATGACAAATCCTCAGCGATATTTTGCATGTACGAACCAAAAACATTCATGTAATGTGGAATAGGAATTAAAAAAGCATCATGCCCCTGATTAGCATCGATCTCGACATAACTAACACGCTTTTCAGCCTGTAATAACGCTTTAACAATCTCTTGTGAGCGATCGGGTGCAAACCGCCAGTCGGAGGTAAACGAGATAACAAGGAATTCAGCGTCAGTCTGCTTTAAAGCTAACGCCAGATTATCGTCATACTCACGAGCCGGGTCAAAATAGTCCAGCGTCTTCGTCATTAGCAAGTAGGTATTAGCATCAAAACGATCGACAAATGAACGTCCCTGATAACGCAGATAACTCTCAACCTGAAAATCCACATCAAAACCAAAATTTAGTTTACCTTCTCGCAACTCACGGCCAAATTTATCGCGCATGGCATCATCAGACAGATAAGTAATATGTCCTAGCATTCGCGCCAGCATCAGGCCACGGCGTGGAATCGTTTTATTTTCTAAATAATGCCCATCACAAAAATCAGGGTCTGACATTATCGACTGACGCGCCACTTCATTAAACGCTATATTCTGAGCTGAAAGTTTAGGCGCCGCCGCAATAACAACGGCATGCCGCACTAAACTCGGGTAATCAATCGTCCACTGCAACACCTGCATACCACCCAGGCTACCGCCGATTACAGCACACCAGTTATCTATATCGAGCGACCTCATGAAGCGAAATTGGCATTTCACCCAATCTTTAACCGTAACAATCGGAAAATCAGGCCCCCAATATTTACCCGTTTCCGGGTTGATTGTATTGGGACCACTTGAACCCTTGCAACCACCGAGATTATTAATGCTGACCACAAAAAATCGATTAGTATCTATCGTTTTGCCTGGACCTATCGCGCTATCCCACCAACCCGGTTTTTTATCATCCATGCTGTAATAACCCGCAGCATGCTGGTCTCCAGATAATGCGTGACAGATCAAGATGGCATTACTGGCATCTGCATTAAGCTCACCATAAGTTTCGTAAGCAATATCATACTCGGTCAGAGTTTTATCGCATTCCAGCGTTAATACTTCATCAAAATGGATAATTTTTATTTCAACAATTCCGACAGAATCGTCTGCAATAGTTTCAGGCATTTAAAGACACAACCTTATGTTCAGGATTTTCATCATATTACGCAGTGTAATTTGTGCCAATAAAAGATGCAATCTGTGCTCTCACGGATTCTTCACCACTATGCACTTCAGCCATTCTGAAAGCCACACCAAAATACCGCCAATAGCACCCAATAAATGCGCTTCAGTTAACACCCGCCCTCCAGCCATATCTTCTGAGCCAGGTAGTGCACCATTAAAAAACTCCCAAACTAGTTTGGCAATCAATACCGCCAGCAACACATAACCACTCATGGGATAAAATCGAATTTCACGCAGGGCGCCATATAGAAACAGACCATGCAGTACACCCGACAATCCCACATAGAAGTGTATGCCTGGCATTCCCCACCACAAGCCGGCACTTATCACACAGGATGAAACCACAACTACCGAAAACCATTGCGAAAAGGTTGCGTGCGAGCTAAAGAAAAAAGCCACTATCGCCAGACCCGCCATATTTAACAGCCAATGCGACCAATTTAAATGCACGATATGACCGCTGAACAACAACCAGACTTTTCCTTGCTCAACTAAGCCTCGATTAAATCGCCAGGCATCTACCCATTCAAATGCCTGCAAAGAAAATGAAACTAAAAATAGGACAAACCAGAGAATATGACTAGAATGGTACTGATAACGAAACTTTGATAGCTTAGGTAGTGTCATTGTAATAGGCAGTTAGCCTTGCATTTGATATTATCTGAACGATTTTTTAGTGCTTTTACTGAATATTACAGTTTAAAGCAATTAACCCGTGCAACATAGAGTTGCATTCATTGGAGCTTTTACGTGCTTTATCAAACAGTAAAAATTAACCCTAGCAAACAAATTAAAAAACAGTCTGGTTTTACCTTGATCGAAATCATGGTGGTGGTGGTCATCATCGGCATCTTAGCCAGTGTAGTCGTTCCTCGTATCATGGACAATCCAGACAAAGCACGTACCGCAAAAGCAAAAAATGACATCCGTGCGCTAGAAAGTGCGATGGACCTTTATCGTTTAGATAATTTCACTTATCCATCAACTGACGAAGGTTTAGATGCGCTGATTAGCTCACCATCATCTTCACCTGCAAACTGGAAACAGGGTGGCTACATCAAAAAATTAAATAACGACCCCTGGGGCAATGATTATCTATACGATAATGACGGTGGCAACATCGTAGTATATACCTACGGTGCTGACGGCAGCGAGGGCGGCGAAGGCCCAAATAAAGACATCAGCTCCAACGATAAAAATTAAACCGCCCACAAACAATATTTTCAGGTAACGGAGTTTGCAATATGATGCAATCAAACTTCGCCACAAAACTTAAAGTACAACACCCGTTCCAGCAGAACGGATTCACTCTGTTGGAGTTGATTGTTGTTATTGTTATCGTTGCGATTCTCTTCACTTACACAACGCTTGCTATCCGCGGCAACGCGCCTGAAGACGCCATCAAAGAAGAGGCCAGGCGTCTTGAGCGTTTAGTCGAACTGGCACTGGAAGAGTCTATTTTACGAGGAGAAGAGTACGGTATCGAATTCTTTATTGATGGCTACCGCTTTCTACGTCGATCAGATGTGCAATGGGAGGTGATTACACAAGACACTATTCTCCGCGAAAGAGAACTACCCGAAAAAATGGAGATTGAAACACTACTGGAAGATTCCCCTCTGGCCGTGGACTTATCGACTGAGCCTTTAGCCGATGATAAGGTCGAACTTATTGATTCTGACGACAGCGTAGACGGAACTACTGCAAAAAAAATATACCCGCACATCTATCTGCTGACCAGTGGCGAGATCGCTCCTGATTTCGAGGCACGATTTTATATGCCAGGTGTTGATATAAGTTATATCGTCAGTGGTTCATTTGACGGCGAGCTATCGACCGAAATCAGCGACCTATAGTTCTATACACGCACTCACATGTCATACACATTCCGTAATCACCATTCTGGCTTCACTCTGATCGAGGTCATGGTGGCACTCACCATTATTGCGATCTCACTAGGTGCTCTACTCAGCACATCAGGCACACAAGCTAACAGCGCGACCTACTTAAAGCAAAAAACACTGGCGCATTGGGTTGCACTCAATGAATTAGCAGAAATTGATGCCAATGACACATTTCCAGACACCGGTGAAAAAAAAGGCTCGACCTCAATGGCAAATCACGACTGGTACTGGATACGCAAAACAACAAAACTCGCGGATAGTAATAATAGAAGAGAAGTCGTCTTTACCGTGTTTTCTGATAAAAATTACGAGTATAACTTAACCACTCTGACGGGTTATGCACATGCGCCTAAGCAAACACAATAACAGCCGGTTAAAATTGGCGAAACAACAGGGCTTCACGCTGTTAGAGCTACTCATCGCCAGTATTATTTTTGCCCTTATGGCTATCATGGCATATGGCGGCTTAGCAAACGTAATGGATAACAGTGAAGCATCAAAACTCGCACTGCATCGCTTAAAACAATTACAACAGACAGTCTCAGTATTAAATCGTGATTTTTCACAACTAGTATCACGCCCCGTACGTGACGAATATGGCAACCAACTACCGCCGCTAGCGGCTGGCAGCAATATTGATTATCTTGTCGAGTTCACTCGCGGCGGTCGTAGCAGTCCTCCAGCATTGGCGCGCAGTAGCCTTGTCCGCGTAGCCTATCGTCTCGATGAAGATAAGCTGGTCAGACTGCATTGGCCGCAGCTTGATCGAAGCCCCAACATGGAAGCCAAACAGACTGTGCTCATCGATGATATAGAGAGCATCTCTATTCGTTATCTTGCTCAAAATAAAGAATGGCAACAACAATGGCCACCGCTGAACGCAGCAGAACCTGCTATCGATGGCCAGCCAGCAGCACCTGAACGACCTGATGCCATCGAGATCGTCCTACAGTTAAATGACTGGGGTGATATCCGCCGCCTGTACCCCATCAAATAATCATTATGTTTTTTCATCAAAAAAATCATCGCAGACACATCACCGGAAAAAATCAGACTGGTGTTGCTATCATTACTGCCTTATTAAGCGTCACCATCGCTGCCACCGTCAGCATTACCATCAGTACACAATTGCAACTGGATGTCCGCCGCACCGGCAACCTCGTTGCTCTTGATCAAGCTGAAATATACGCGTCGTTTATCGAAGATTTCACCCGGGACACACTGGAAAATGAGGATAATTTCGAAGACCTGATGACAACATTAAGAGAATCAGGGAGATTCGAAGCAACCTATCCTGTTGAGAACGGCACAGTACTCGGTGAGATCACCGACCTCAACTCTTGCATAAATCTGAACGCATTAATTGATACCAGTTCAGATTCTGACCCAGACTCAAGCTCAGGGCCCCCTACAATTAACCCCATCACGCGATCCAGACTAGAACGCCTGTTCAACAATAATGGCATACCTAAAAGCATGATCGCTGCGATTATCGACTGGATCGATGCCGACTCCAATACTACCGATGCACCTGATGGCGGCGAAGACGGTTACTACTTAAATCTGGAGCAGCCTTACTACACAGCCAACCAGCCGCTTACCAGCATTACGGAGTTACGCCTGATCAAGGGCGCTGAAAGCTCTCAAGAAAACCCAAGCTATGCGCCCTATAACAAAATTCTAGCCCTGGCACAGGCGTTTAGAAACGATACTGATAACTGGCCATCACTATGCGCCTTCAGAACAGATAACGCATCACCTGCGTTGATCAATGTCAACACGGCCAGCAAAGATGTATTACTCTCTTTGGCACCCACGATGACTACAGCAATCGCTGAAGACATCATTTCCTGTCGAGGGGAAAATGGCGCAGAATTTACCAATATCGAGGATTTCACCAGTTGCAGTAATGTTGGTACTATAATCAGAGAAACTGACCGAGACCAACTTGCATTTACCAGTGATTATTTCCTGCTTAAAACCAAAGTAAATATTGGCGATGCAAAAAAAATCACATACAGTATAATTTTTCGCGACCCTGCAGGCACAACAGAAATTATTGCGCGCACGCAGCGCACCTTATAATAAAAACACTGCAGCAAACCGAACGACAACAATGAGACTCTACAAATGAGTGACACATTACTCATCCACTACAATATAGAAAACAATAACCAGGCAAGCTGGGCTCTATGCAATGATGCAGGCGAGCTAACCAGCCGGATTACTACCGGCCCACTGGTCGACTTACAAGATCTTACTGCCAAACATCTCTCTGTGGTATTGCTCGATAGCCAGTGCTTGCATATCAACGAATTACAACTACCTACACAGAATCTGCAAAAATTACTAAAAGCTGTGCCATTCGCAATTGAAGAATTCATCGCAGATGATATAGAAAATATTCATTTTGTAATTTCCAAATCAAAAGCGAGCAACACTACAAATGTTGTTGGTATCAACAAATCAACACTGCAACTAATTATTGATAACTTTCAAGCTGCAGATATACTGATCGAAAAAATCATCCCGGACGCCTTATGTCTGGCCGCCAATGACACACAGTGGGCTGCCCTCAACTTTCAAAGTAACAGTTACCTACAGACCAGCAAGCTAAATGGCATGGTCGTTCCGCACGATAGCCTGACGTATCTATTCGAAAACAAACTCG
>WTCC01000197.1 GCA_013138755.1 Gammaproteobacteria bacterium | reverse complement strand
GGTTCTTGCAGGAAGTAACCTTGAATGAAATTGATACCCATTCCCCACAATATCGATAGGCTGCCAGCATCCGGTACGTGTTGAGCAATGGTGAACTTTCCTAACTCAGTGGCGCGTGCCGTAATCTTTCTGATCGTTTCCTGGTTCTGGGGGTTGTCTGCCAGTTCGTCCATGAAAGCTCTTTCCATTCGGATGTAATCGACATCGACATGTTCCAGCAGTTGGAATGGGTTAGCACCAGCACCGAAGTCATCAAGCACGAAACCACAGCCGATAGCCTTAAGTTTTTGCGACAGGCTTTTAGCGCTTTTTAAATTGGTGATAGCAACTGATTCTTTAATCTCAAAGTTCAGCGTATTGGCCGGAATGTTTTTCTCTTTCACCTGATAGCTTAGCCAGTCCATTAGTGTATCGTCTTTAATCGATGGCCCTGATAGCTTGATAAAGAAACGTGTTGTTATGCCTTCTTTTTGCTTTTTACGAAATTCCTTAATCGTTCTAAACAGAACCCATCGGTCGATGGCTATCGACATGCCAATTCGTTCTGCTGCAGGTAGGAAGTCTTGCGGCATAATCAGTTGGTCGTTATCGTCTGCTGCTAATCGGACAAATACTTCATAACGTTCATCAGTGTCGCCATGCAAGCTGATGATGGGTTGATAATGCAAAACAAACTTGTCGTTTTTCAATGCATTTGTTAGTTGCTCTTTAAATTTAACGTCAACTTCTTGTCTTGTGAGCTCATTCTTTTCTGGAACATGGATGATGACCTGATTAGTCCCTTTTTTTCTAGCAGTAGCAACTGCTTTTTCGGAACGCGACAGAACCTCGTGATATTCAGGTGAGTCGCTGTCGATCAGTGCAATACCTACGCAACAGGTCGTATTGATTACCGAGCCTTTTATGTTGGTCTCCAGATGAGCGACAGACTTTTGTATCTCTGCGGCATAATTTTCGATATTTTTTTCGGCGATATCTACCGCTATGATGATGAAACTGTCATGCGTGTATCGAGAGATAACATCACCATCATGGATGGCATTATTCAGAGCTTTTGCAGCTTCGATGATGTATTGATCTGAGTGAACGACACCAACGGTATCTTTAATCTCGTCGAAGTTGTCGATGTGAACTTCCATCAGAGCAGCTGTGTAGGTGTCCTGTTCAGCGTCCGCGATGGTGTCTTCAAGTTTTTCGATACAGTACTGACGATTGAATAACCCGGTCAACTGGTCTTTTTGGCTGAGTAATTTCAACTGGCGTTCGAGTTCGTCAGAATTGACATCCTCTTTACGAATGATTATTTGAATACAGGGTTCACCATCGATCCGTGCAGATGAGAATTCCATTTCACCATTAAACTCTTCGCCATTTGGTTTACGTAAACTGGTGTTAAGTTTTTCGGTGTCTTTATTGTTTTTTGTATGTTCACGTAAAAAGGTTTTAAACGTATCTCTAACTTCACTTGCAACCATGTCGAGTATTGGTATACTTTCAAGATCATCTGAGGCATTGATGCCAAACATCTCCAGATACGATTGATTCGAATAAACATGCATGCCTTCGTGTATGTAGGCGATAGCGTCGCGTGAACTATCGAGTAATGACGAACATCGTTTTTCAGATTCGTTGTATTCTTTATTCGCTTTAGTAATCTGTCGTGCGTTAAGCAAAGACTGGTGTTCCCGCTCAATGATTAAGATCAAGTGATCAATGTTTTCAAACGTTGTGGCATCGATAGCACCGATGCGCATTGCACTTACAACGTCTGGTAACCCGGATTTGTTGACCTGGATCACACGAGTGGAATCTACGTTTTTATTTTCCTTCAAGCATTTGATAGTATCTTTAAGAGAGATAAGCGCCATACCTTCAAAGTAGACGATGAAGTCGGGTTCTTGTGATTCTAAAGATTCATTCAGGTCTTCGACATCTTCGACACGTGTCGATCTTGCTGTGAACCCTGCAGTTCTTAATTTACTAACGATCTTCTCTTCGCTGTCAAAAGAATCATCGATAACAATCAAGTTTATTATTTTGTCGTCCACTTAAAAATCCAAAAGGTTGAAGGTTATTCCAAAGGGTGAGTTATAGTGACGACCAGAGTTCATCGAAGTCATCTTTATTGTTTTTTGCGTCTTCATTATTTCCCCGTCGTTTTGCCAGATCGGTATTGCTGAAGGCGAATTGGGTAAAACTACTGGTATGTTGTTTTATCTCACCCAAGGTTATATTGAGTTTGTTCTCGAAAACCCGCACTATCAGTTTAGCACCTGCTTTAAATGCATGCGAAGGTAGTAGAGTGCTTGATGGTTGGTTTAACATTTCGATGCTCGGCAACACCAAGCATTCAAAAGGTACTTCATCCAGACGATTGGTACGTTGAGCGGTTGCCGAAATGACCTGAGGAGATAGTACCTGTACGCCTATTTCGAGACCAGATTTGTGAGTGAACTGCATCCATCGGATGACGCCCACATGCCATTTGAAATCAAGGTGTGCGTCGAACACCTGTAGCGCTATTAGTTCGCCGATCTGTGCTTTCGATGTGCTGTCAGAATTCCATCGCAAGCAGTAGCCGCCTGCACTGATGTTTATCACTTCCCAATGCGTGTCTGTATTTTGTTGTTGAAGTAATTTGATGTCTTCTTCATCGACCAGGCGATTTTCTTTGACATATGTCTCCGTCAATGCACGGCCTTTTGCAACCATATCCCATTCATTGCCTACGTTACTGACCGAGTCTGGCTGATCATTTTTTTCTATGTTTTCAAGTGTTAGTTTTGAAGCTGCGTTAACTCCCGGTGTCTGAAAAAAATCGTGCCTTGCATCAATCGGAGTGTTTTCTTTGCTTTTGGCTAATTGTACGAAGCCAAATCTTGAATCGTCAGCAGGTTCATGTTCCGGCTTTCGGCGATCTTTCATCGCCTTACAGATTTTTGTCAGGCCGATGGCGACGTTGATGTGTCCGCCTCGTTCAGTACGAGAGTAGCTGCGTTTTGGGCTTTCACCCCATGAGCTGATAAGCATCGTTAATATTTCAGGCGAGATGGTATCGCCAACATTGAACTTATGTTCTTTATCGCTTTGCTCAGTAACCAGTCCCGTTATATGAGCAACTAATTCTCTGGTATCGAGTGCTCGAATATTCTGCTCTTGTGATGCGGTTTCCTCGCATAGATAATGAGGTGCCAGGTCTTCGTTGGTCTTCATGCAAAAAACACGGTCGATCATATTTTCTGAAATCTCTGCTGAGATGGTGGCGTATTTCGACCAACTAAAAAGTTCTTTGTATATCCGATCGCTATCACTTTGCCTCAGAGCGATAGGGCGTGCTAGCGCAAACAGTAAGATCTGTTTGTAACTTTCGCTAATGTTTGTTTCTGCTGATTTCCTTTCCTGATTGATAACAGTCTTATCGACGAGTTTCTTGCTCTCAGCGAGCGTATAGAGCTGGTGTGCATCTCGCCACAGGTTTTTTGGGCAGCTCTCATATACTTCGCTTGAGCACAGTAACATCTCCGAGAGATAATTGATCGCGCGACAGATAGCGATAGTGAGTGTTTTGTCGTTAACTTTGCCGCCCGTTTCACTAACTGATTCGTTAGCGATGATCTCGTATCCATAGATTAGTTCTTGCAGTATGGATTGATTCAGATTGATTATTTTTTGACTTTTTTCAGGCAGTGGCAGAGTACGGTTAATAAAATATTTCTTCAGGTTGATGAAGACTTTACGTGTAAAAGTACGTAATGTTTCGAGATTCTCAAGACGATGTTTGCTAGGCATGGTCTGGCGGTTTTGGTCGCGCAGTATCTCGTAGGTTTGTTTGGTGAAATCGCCCATGTTTGTATTGGGCAGAGAAGATAAAACTTGTGTCAGTTTATGCGGGTCACTTGGTGATGAAGCTGCAGTTGGTGCTTCCTGTTGCGGTATATTTAATTTCATTCGTTGTGTGTGACTATCCAGTGCCAGGCAACTCATTGAGAAACATATCTTTTAGGTATAAAAAACAATGAGTTAGTGTTTTTTTCTTAATTATACTTTCAGTATCACTAAGTGTAGCTTAGATATGAAAAATTGCAGTTTTTGACTGGCTTCCAGCAATTTCTTGCACCAGTTTGGGTACGAGGTAGCCGGGCAGTTGCGCGGTTATTTTTTGTATTAGGGCCTGAGCAGATATTTTATTGGTCTTAAAGTGCATGGTGCCTTTTACGGGATCAAGTAAGTGCAAGTAGTAGGGTAGGGTTTTGCACTCAAACAGCCGTTTGCTAAGAGCGATTAATGCGTCTGTATTATCGTTGACGTTTTTAAGTAAAACACTCTGGTTTAGCAGTATGATTCCCGCCTGATGAAGCAAGCGTAATTTAGCGCTTTCATTGCTCTGTAGCTCGTTAGCATGGTTAGCGTGGATGACCATTACTACTTGTAGCCTACTCGCCTGTAACAGTTGCAGCAGGCCCGTGGTTATCCGGTTAGGTAAAACCACAGGTATTCTTGTGTGTATGCGGAGTGTTTGTATATGCTGGATGTCTTCAAGTTTGTTGATGATGGCGCTTAACTTATCATTATCTAATATCAGAGGGTCACCACCGCTTAAGATAATTTCTTCTATTTCAGTGTGATCGTTCAAGTATGTTAATGCGTCATTTAGTGTTCTGCTTGTACACGATGATTTTTGATAAGGGTAGGCTCGACGAAAGCAGTAACGACAATGGATGGCGCAGGCGCCAGTATTGATGAGCAGTGCGCGCCCGTGATATTTGTGGAGCAAGCCTTGCGTTACCTGTGCATCCAGATCACCGACTGGGTCTGTTGTTCCGTTTTCTTGAGTGGCGAAATCATTTTCTAGAGTTGACGGTAGCACCTGTAAGAGGAGCGGGTCACCGATATTGCCGACTTCAATTTTATCCAGGTAGGATTCGGTTACCAGGCACCTGAAGTCAGGTTGGCTATCTGTATGTTTTATGTACTGTTCTAATTTTAACTTTCCGAGTAAACCGGAAACAGAAGTGGTGGCATTAGCTAATTCACTTTTCCATAAAGATTCTGCTTTATCCCTATGGTCGTCAGTCACTGAATGCGTGGTTACAGGTGGTAGTGATTTCGAAAATAATTCAGCTGGTGATGGCATTTAAGCTTGTAGTATTTTAAGTTGTGCGAGTTTCAGGGTAATATAGCGCGCAATTATGATATTTAATCATTGTATTCAAGAGTAAAAGTTTAACATGGCAACTTACAGCACAAACCAGTTTAAAAACGGATTGAAGATTATTTTGGATAATGATCCATGTTCCATAACCGAAAATAATGTTGTCAAGCCAGGTAAAGGGCAGGCATTTAATAAAGTAAAAGTCAGAAACCTAAGGACAGGGCGTGTTCTGGAACGTACGTTTAAGTCAACAGAATCTGTTGAAGCGGCTGATGTCGATGAGATGAATGTAGAATATTTATACAGTGATGGTGAAAACTGGCACTTTATGGAGCCGAGTAGTTTTGAGCAATATGCTGCGGATGCGACTGCGGTCGGTGATGCGGTTAAGTGGATAAAAGGTCAGGAAGTCTGTGTGATGATGCTTTGGGATGGTGCGCCATTATCGATTACTCCGCCTAATTTTGTGGAGCTTTCTGTCGCGCAGACCGACCCGGGTCTAAAAGGTGATACCGCTCAAGGTGCGACCAAACCGGCAACGCTGGAGACAGGAACTGAAGTGAAGGTTCCTCTTTTCATCAACGAAGGCGATATATTAAAAATTGATACACGCACAGGGGAATACGTGTCACGTGCTTGACCGTTAATGTCAGATATTAACTGGCGGACTCAGGCCAGTCATAAGGTATTGTTGGAGAGGGCTCTGATGTTGAAGGATATCAGGGCTTTTTTTGATGAAAAAAATATTATTGAAGTTGAAACGCCTCTTTTGTCTCATGCCAGCACGACTGACCCACACCTGGATAGTCTACAATCGAAATTTCGTGATGCCCCCTGTTTCTTGAATACGTCTCCAGAGTATGCGATGAAACGGTTGCTGGCGAGCTGGGGTGAGCCGATATTTCAGATCTGCAAAGCCTTCCGTGATGATGAGTTAGGGGTTAACCACAACCCTGAGTTTACGCTACTTGAATGGTACCGACCGGGTTACGATATGACGCAACTGATGGCGGAGCTTGCTGAACTTGTCAGTATTTTATGTTCTGTAGGAGGTAGTGCTGGCGTCAGTAAAAAGCTGGATTTTGAAATGCTTAGCTATCAACAGGCCTTTGAAGACTATGTTGGCATCAATCCGCATCTAACGACGGTGTCAGAGTGTCATCAGGCAGCATTGGCGCATGGCATTGAAATACCTCGGGGCATGGGCGTGGGTGACGATGACCTAAATGACTGGATGGACTGGTTGCTGACCCAATTAGTCTTGCCTCAATTTCAAGAAAATAGCTTCACGTTTCTCTATGATTACCCTGCGGCACAATGTTCTCTGGCAAAAATTGCCACAAATGAACAGCAGTTTCTGGTGGCGAAACGTTTTGAATTATTTTTTGGTGAAATTGAGCTGGCAAATGGTTTTCATGAATTAACCGATGCGCAAGAGCAGTTGCAGCGCTTCAAATTAGAAAATCAAGCAAGGCAGCGAGATGGCAAGAAATGCGGAACCATCGATACCCGTCTTATTGCCGCCTTAGACTACGGTCTGCCAGAATGCTCAGGTGTAGCAATGGGTCTGGATCGATTATTGATGGCGCTGACGGAAACGAAGCATATCGAGAGAGTAATATCATTTAGTTGGCAGAATGCATAAATGGTTCAACTTCGCAATATAGACTTTAGTTTACTTCTTCTTAATATTTTCCGTTCTTTTTTTATGTTTCAATAAAGCAGCTCTGTAAGCCGTGAAATTTCTTGCATTTTTAGTCGTTACAAGGCAATCTCATTTGTTCGTACCGTTGTTATAAACAGGTGCGTATTAACTATTATTTTGCGTGGATGAACATGAAGGTAGCTTTTGGCATGTCAATAATTAATCGTATTAAATTTCCTTTCTATCTGTCACTGACGCTTCTTGCGGGTTGGTCTGCGCAAGCTCAGGCAGATAATGTTGTCACAGTTGGTATTGCGCCTCATGGTGGCCAAATCATTCTGGGCGGCAGTGTTATTCCACTAAAAGAAGTAACCTTGGCAGCGCAGATGCCAGGTCGTGTGATTAGTATTGCTGGAGAAGAAGGTGATGAATTCACCACTGGCACCGTATTGGTCAGTATTAACGACGAAGATTTGCAGGCGAAAAAAGCGGCGGCTGAGGCGCAGATTGCTTCGGCGCAAAATTCTATGCAGAACGCCCAGGTTCAGTACAATCGTGAACTATGGAATCCGCGAGTATACAATCCGCGTCCTATGGCGGGTATGGGAATGCCTTCTATGTTTGATGGTTTTTTTAATAATATGGATGATATGCCTGGTAGCAATACTGGAAATAAGAGCATTGAGAGACATGCTGACCTGGTCACACAAGGTACGCAGGTCGCTTCAGCACGGTCACAGGTGACAGCAGCTGAGTCAGGGTTGCGCGCCATTAATGCCAAGTTGCGCGATACTAAAGCTATTGCGCCATTTGATGGCGTTATCATGAAGAAAATGGTCGAGATAGGTGATACGGTTCAGCCCGGCCAGCCGTTAATTGTTTTTTCATATTCAAAATTTTTACGTATCCAGGTTGAAGTGCCTGCTCGTCTGATGCCGGGTCTGAAAAAAGGCATGGTGCTTCCGGCCAAGCTGGATGTGAACAACACGCGAGTGAAAGCTCGTGTTGCTCAGATATCCCCGATTGCTGACAGTAAACAACACACAGTTACCGTTAAGTTTGATCTGCCTGAAGGTGTGCCAGGTGGTCCGGGTATGTATGCGGAAGTGACCATTCCTGACGTCAGCGCTTCAGATCAGGCGCTTCCTGTCATACCAAAAGCAGCAATCAGTCAGCGTGGCAGTTTGCCATCAGTGAGAGTTCTCGATGAGAACAATATACCTAAGATGCGGTTGATTCGTACGGGTATTGATATTGGCGATAACCATATTGTCGTGCTTTCCGGTCTTAAGCCAGGAGAGAAAATTGTCATCACTACTAACGAGTAAGGGTGGTATTTCGACACTGTAGTAAGACATCGATTTGAGCTGCAGCGTCATCGGGAAATTTCCTGAGCAAAATCAAATAACACCCACTGAGACTTGTTCGCTGGGTGTTTCGTCTTTCAAATATTTCGATGGACGAAAGATAAATGACAAGAACACATAGAGCGATTGCTAGAAAATGACTGACGAACTTGATCAAAACAAAAGCGAAGATTGTAAGAGTAAATTACCTGAACCAGGTGATCACGACCTTGGACTGGCTGGCAATATAGCCAAAGCCTTTATTAACTCCCCTGTTACACCTATGTTGCTGGTAGCAACATTATTCATCGGTATCATGGGTTTGATATTCACACCGCGACAGGAAGATCCGCAGATATCGGTCCCCATGATCGATATTTTTGTGTCTTATCCTGGTACTACAGCGCAGCAAGTGGAAAGTCTGGTTACTGACCCTCTGGAAAGATTAATTGATGAAATTCCAGGCGTTCGTCATACATTCTCAGCGACGCTGCGGGGACAGGCTATTGTCACTGTACAGTTCTATGTCGGCGAGGATTTAGGTGAATCTATAGTTAAAGTGAACGACAAAATTCGTTCAAATATGGATCTCATGCCGCCAGATGTTAAGCGACCATTGATAAAACCAGTCGCTATCGATGATGTGCCGACGGTGGCGGTAACGCTCTGGTCAAAAGAAGTTAATGACAGTGTGTTACGTATTGTTGCTAATGACGTGTTGCAGGAATTGGGTCAGGTAGATAATACGGGTAAAGGCTATGTGGTTGCCGGTCGCGCTGATCAGATTCGTGTCGAAGTTTTGCCTGAACGCCTAGCCGGTTATGGCTTAAGCTTGCAGCAGGTCGCGCAGGCTATTATTACCGCAAATACGCAACAGAACGTCGGTGCTGTTGAAGCGGGTAACACTTCATTTACGGTTTATTCGGGTTCGTTCTTACGATCGGCAGCTGATATCGAACGGCTTGTAGTCGGTATTCAACAAGGATCGCCAATTTATATGCGCGATGTTGCTGTGGTTGTTCATGGTCCGGAAGACGCGAAAAATATTTCTTCATATTACGCAGGTCCGGCATACGAAGGTATTGTACGCCCTGATGGTGATCCAGCTGTCACGGTGGCGATTGCTAAGAAAGAGGGTGCTAATGGTGTTTCTGTTTCAAATGCTATTTTAGAAAAACTCGAAGAGTTAAAAGGTACGATTATCCCGGACAATGTTCAGGTCGAGATTACCCGCGATTACGGAAAATCTGCCAATGATAAAGTGAATGAGCTATTGGGCGCGATGTTTGAAGCGACTGCGGCCGTGGCTTTTTTATGTTTGGTCGGTTTGGGCTTCCGCGCCGCATTCGTCGTGGTTACTGTTATTCCAGTCGTGATTTTGATTACTATCTGGTGGGCGTGGATGATCGATTACACGATCGATCGCGTCAGTATGTTTGCCCTGATCTTCTCGATTGGTATCCTGGTCGATGATGCCACGGTGGTGGTCGAGAATATATTCCGACGCTGGTTGATAAAAGGCCAGACAACACTTGATGAAGCGGTTGATGCGGTTCGAGAAGTGGGCAACCCTACGATTCTGGCTACCTTCACGATTATTGCTGCGCTACTTCCTATGGGATGGGTTAGTGGCATGATGGGTCCTTACATGCGACCGATTCCGGTGATGGGTGCTTCTGCAATGTTCTTTTCACTGGTTGCAGCCTTTATCTTTACTCCCTGGTTTGCTGTGCGAGTCCGCCCGAAACTTGAAAACCTCGAAAAAGCAGCGAAACGTGAAGAGAAAGTGCGCAAAGTTGTTGCCAGTATTTATCGTCCGTTGATCATGCCACTGGTTAATAGTCGTAAGCTCGGTATTATATTCCTGATCAGCATTATCGGTATGACAGCCATGTCTGTCTTATTGTTCTACCCGACGCAATGGGTGGCGGTGAAGATGTTACCGTTTGATAATAAGCCTGAGTTCAGCGTCATCATCAATATGCCGGAAGGTACAGCAATGCCAGTGACGGCAAATCTAGCGCATGAGCTGGCAACTGCGGTGAATCAGGTGCCGGAAGTGGAAGCGGTGCAGAGTTTTACCGGTACCGCGCAACCGTTTAATTTCAACGGTATGGTAAGACATTACTATCTCAGAAATCAACCTTGGCAAGGAGACTTGCTGGTTCGTCTACTGGATAAAAATGACCGTGAAAAAAGCAGTCATCAGTTAGCAGAAGAAGCGCGTGCTCTGTTGAAACCGATCGCTGATAAAGCCGGCGCCAGAATTGCCATCGTTGAGATGCCGCCGGGTCCGCCTGTGCTGCAAACGGTTGTCGCCGAAATTCATGGCCCTGATGCAGAGACAAGACGCGAAGTTGCCAGAAAGATGACCGAGTTTTTTGAAGAGGCTGGAGGGGTCGTCGATGTTGATAACTATATGAGCGATGCTTCAAAACACTGGCGTTTCGAAGTCAACAAAGAAAAAGCTATCCGCCGTGGTATTACCATTGATAGTATCAATGGCACCCTGGCTATGGCGATGGGTGGGTATAAATTAGGTGATGTAAAACGGGCGTCGACGATTGAGCCGACCTTTATCGTGATTCAGGTACCTATGGCGACACGTTCACAGGTTAATCAACTGAGTAACCTGCCGATGATGACTGCGGCGGGAACAACGATCCCTCTCGGTGAGCTCGGCCGATTTATTCTTGAACCCAATGACCCTATAATCTGGCATAAAGACTTACGTGATGTCGAATTTGTCGTCGGCGAGATGGAAGGGCGTCTAGGTGCACCGATATACGGCATGTTTAACGTCGAAGAATTTACTGATGTTTACACCACACCTGACGGTGTCATCATGGAAGGCATGCCAATGAATCTGATTGGGCCACCTGATAATGATGCAGTCTCTGGTTTTGAATGGACGGGTGAGTGGACGGTAACTTTTGAGACCTTCCGTGATATGGGATTGGCATTCATGGCAGCCATGTTGCTGATATATGGACTGATCGTTTGGGAATTCCGTGACTTTGCATTAGCGGGTCTAATCATGTCGCCGATACCGATTACGATGATTGGTATCGCCAGTGGGCATTGGTTCCATGGCGCTGAATTTACTGCAACGTCGATGATTGGCATGATTGCACTGGGCGGTATTATCGTACGGCAATCGATATTGATCGTAGAGTTCGTGAAGATCGAAGTCGAGACAGGTGTCCCGGTTAAAGAAGCGGCAGTTAACGGTGCAGAGCTTCGGATGCGTCCAATCTTAATTACATCATTAACTTTGATGGCTGGTGCTTTTGCCATTCTTGATGATCCGATTTTTAATGGTATGGCGATCAGTCTTTTGTGGGGTGCTGCGGTTGGAACGATCGGTGCGGTTCTTATCATTCCATTAGGCTGTATTAGCTGTCGTGAGAACTTCTACTATGAGACGTCAGAGTCGTGTGAGCGAGTCGTTAATGCTAGATATGCTGAGATTGAAGGTGAAGAGCCAGACGTGGCTGATGCTGTAGAAGAATACAAGGTACCTCTATGGATGCGCATCTATGGTGGCATAATTAGTCTGATTGGCTGGATTGTTGTCATTGGACAGATGGTCTTCAATATTTTACGCATGATAATTGGTATGGTCATGAGCAAGTTTGGTAGTTCGGATGATGATTATACTCCGCCACCACCACCTGCGGCTCCGTCGGCACCGCCAACGCCGTCAACACCACCGCCGGCGCCATCTGCGCCACCAGTTGCGTCGTCAGAACCCACAGCTACCGAATCATCTTCTGATGAGAAAAAAGCTGAGTCATCAGAAGATGATTCAGCCGGTGTTAAAAAAGCAGTTGTTAAAAAAGCAGTTACTAAAAAAGCAGTTACTAAAAAAACAACGGTGAGCAAAAAGGCCGCGCCAAAGAAAGTGTCGCCAAAGAAAGTAGCAGTTAAGAAAAAGGTTGCGGTTAAAAAAGCACCGACTAAAAAATCGCTACCTAATGGTCCTCGAGGCATTCGCTTAAAAGAAGATGACGATAGTTAAGTGGGGCTTTGATGTGCTTATCAGTTTAAAAAAAATGACTGTAGTGGGATTGTTGTTCTTACTACTAGTATTGGTTAAAACATCTTTAGCAGAAGAAGGTGTTGTTGACCGTTTGTCAGTGACGCCGGTTGATGCAGGGGGCGTTGAAATGGCTCCACCAGCTCCGCCTGGTCCTTATAGGTCAACAGGCTTAAGCAATATTACTGCTAAACGTGCACCCGCAGTTTTGCCTGCACCTGCTGAAAACATTTCAGATAAGCCAGCTAATATGCCCGCCGTCGAGCTTGATTCACGAGAGATGCCGATGGCTGCATCTAGTCCAGATATACCATGGCCGACAGATCTGAGACCGCAAAATACAGTGACCCCTCATCGTTCTGCGTCAGATTATCAAGCACCGCGCAACGATCTGCCTGTAGATAATCGCCACCGTTATATGGTGAACCCAAATGTAAACTTGCCTTACATGAATAACCAGCGGTCGAATGTCTACGGACCAAACACTGGTCCATCAAATTATGGGTATCAGATGCCGAGCAACTTTTCTCCACGGTATGCTCATCCTTCAGGATATCCTATGAACAGAATGCCGAACCCTTCCAGTTATCAGCCGAGCTATCCTAATTGACGAAGCTGATACCGTAAGCCATGCAGTATTATTCTAGTCGGGTAAGAGTTGTTCTTTAATAAAGTGTTTGATTTGGTTAAGGTATGTTAGATGCGAAAATACGTGCTTTACAAAATATTTACTGGTAGCTTATTTAGCTTGTTTTCTGTAATACCGGTTACGGTATCAGCTGAGAATGAGTCTTATTGGAATGGATGGAATCGTGCTAACCCATCTATCGGGACACCGGTGAACTCAGAGGCAACGAATCCCTGGCATCTCTCTGATGAGCAAAAAAGAACATCGAAATTTTGGTCGCCGACTAAGCAACAAACACGACAATATCAACAGCAAGATATGCGTCATTCTGATAATCAGGCCCCATATTATCAGTCGCAGGGTGGAGCGGCTCCATACGGGCAGGTTCCTGATAAACAGGTTTGGAATCAGAATCAGTTGGAAAACAGTACACATGAACGATATGTTACGCAGGACGTTATTGATTTATTGAATAGACAGGAAGCTCATCACTACTCTCGCTTGAATAATGAAGAGGAGCAGTATTATCGGAACTCTCAGGCTCCTTTGTATGGGAGGCAGTATGAGCAGTACAGTCAAGGTTATCCAGCTTTGCCTTCTTACGGTATGGGTAGTGTCAATCCTGCGTATGATGTTCCCGCGGTATCACCCTGGGGGGAGACGCCGGATGTTTTACATGGCGGTGAACAATTCCCATGGATGCCTAACGAGGCAATCGGCGGGGTTCCTCCTATCTATGTGCCTCCCTTTGTTGGCAACAATCGTCCAGATAATGTGGATGGTTCAACTGGTAGGATGGGAAATGAAGTTTTTAATCCGTTTACATTTTTACAAAATAGAAACTGATGTAAGTTTCCAGATCAAAATGGCTTCTGGTAGTTAACAGGCGTATAGTGTGAAAGTCGCTATTATGTTGATTTTTCACGTTTAGTAGGTATTGAATATATCCCTTGATTCAATGCCGTAAAAATATGAAGGGAGTGGATGAGGTGGAATGATGAAATTAATATTTAAAATTGCTGTACTGTCTTCGGCTATAGGTTTTAGCCTGGTTTCTATGTCTGCTAACGCCGGCTGGAATGGTCCCTGGGATAACAATAGTAACAACAGCGGTTGGGGTAATAACAACTGGAATAACAATTGGAATAACAATTCTGATGGTTACGGAGATGGTTACGGAGATGGCTCCGGTGATGGTTCAGGTGATTTCGATGGTAGCTTCAACTTTAATATGAAAGCGAAAGGGCGCGGTGATGCGAATAATTCGTACTACGGTAACAACCGCTGGAACAACGGCTGGAACAACGGCTGGAACAACGGTTATTCCGGTGGTCAGCAACCGTATTATGGTCGTCCAAATTATGGACCTGGCCCATATGGTCAGCAGCCGCCACAAGGTTACGGTCCTGGGCCGTATGGACAGCCACCTGCCGCACCACAGGTTGCGCCTGCACAATAATAAATGATTAATTGAGCGGTGCCTTCTGGCACCGCTTTTTCTATTTGCTTTGATATGAAATTTTTACTGATTACTTTTACACTGTTTGGTTTTTCGTCTTTTACGCAGTTGTATGCATCAGCATTTACTGCTGATGCCGTACAGATTCGAGGCGTAAATATCAGCCATGCAAAGATGTATTGGCTAGATGGTGATGTGCGATTTGAATACACGGAAGATGGTATATCGATGACGCAGATTTTTGACAACAAAAATCATAAAACTATATGGCTGGATAACGAAAATAAATATTATCTGATAAAAGAAATGCCAGAAGCGGAAAAGGTAATTACTGGCGCCAGGAATAAAAAAAATAGTGACCCTTGTAAGCAGTTCGTCAATGCTGATTGTGTATATCTTAAGAAAGCAAAAATGAACGGCAGAGAGGCTGAAAAATGGTTGATTACACTGGGTAATGATGGCAGCGATTTCCATATTATTCAGTGGATTGATATCAAGTATAAAAACATTCTGAGACAGGAAAATTCTGATGGTACGGGATTAAGTGTCGAAATAAAAGACGATCAGGAAATGAATGACCGTAAGGTTCGAAAACTTACGATGGTTGCATTCAGCTCCACTGGCGAGCGGAAACATGGCACGCAATGGTATGACAACGAACTGGATATTGTTGTTAAACAAGAATACCAAAACAATATTGTCGATGAGCTACGAAATATTAAACTGGGTGAAGTGAGTAGGAAGTTATTTGTGGTGCCTAAAGGTTACACGCTATTTGAAAATTCGTTAGATCTTGAGACGCAACAGATTAAGCAGCAACAGGTAGAGACTGACGCAGTAAAGGTAGCAGATAAAAATTAATTTTATAATAACTTGATTTTGGTCATGCAACCTTAATCTGAAAAGGTTAAAACTTACAATAATTGGATATTCGTTTATGTTAACAGTTGTCGGAAATTTAAAGGGTGGTACTGGTAAGAGCACGGTAGCTTTTAATTTGGCTGTCTGGCTGGCGCATGATAAAACTGGCGTGATGGCTTTTGATCTAGATCCTCAATGCACTTTAGTCGATGTATGCGATGTTAGAGCTGAGGATGGTTATGAGCCCAGCTTTGAAGTTTCGACTAATCTGGCTGAACTTGAAACCAGAGTGCTTGATACGAAGAGAACGAAGCCTATTATTACGGATATCAGCGTCGGTAATATGCCAGCAATGGAAAAGGCTATCTATCTGGCAGATCGCATACTTATCCCGGTTCAGCCTAGTCAGGCAGACATCTGGTCTACGCAGCGATTTTTAAAGATTGTCCGCAACAACATGAACAATGATAAAAAGCCGGAAGTGTTAGGTTTTATCAATCGTGCCGACACTCATATCGGCATTCGCGAAACGGATGAGGCTGAGAAAGCTCTGCAGATGATGCCGGGAATAACACCTCTGAATATCCGTCTCTATCAACGAACCGCTTATCGTCGTTCCTTTAGTGAAGGATTAAGTGTGTTCGAGCTGGACCCGATGGGTAAGGCGTCAAAAGAAATGCAGCAACTGGCCACAATGCTGGATGTGGTGCCAGCTGCTACAGTGATTAGTGATTGTCCGTAAATGAAAGAGAGTCGAGCTTAGAGGTCTTCATGAAAATTATCCGTTGGTTATTGAGTCATTCTTTTCTTTTTCTATTAATAGTAATCGTGATATATGGCTATATGTTCTGGGGGAATTTACTAGGTAAAGAAACACCTGCTGGAAAAGCAATTGCTTATTTGTCTAGCGAATTTGTCGAGGTGGCAGACTTTGTTGATGCAGTTAAAGCTAAACAAGCCCAGCTAAATGGGGAGAGTATGTCACCGCAGGTTGCTCCGAAAACATTGGCGATAATGGAATCAGAAATTGCAGCTGAGGATAATGTGCAATATCAACCGATTGAAACTGATGAGAAAATCCTTAAGGAGAGTCCACAAGAAAATTCTGATCTAGCTGTCACGGCGAAACTGACGGAAAGTCAGGGAAGCGGCACGCTAAATCAGCCACAATCTACCGCTTCAGTAGCCGAGATGAAAGATAGTGTTATACAGGAAACTTTCGTATCGCCAGAAATCGAGAGGCAGCTGGAAAATGTGGATGATCAGGGTAAAGTGGTTGACGAATCATCGAGCAGAGATGAGGTGACAGCTAGCTGGATCTTGGCAAGGAAATCTTTTTATCAACGTAATTATCAATTGTCTGAACAAAGTTATCAGAACGTAATAGATCGTACAGAAGACAATTTTGATGCTTATGGCGAACTCGGCAATGTGTATTTTAATCAGGGGAAAAAGCAGCAGGCTGCGACAGCTTATTTTGAGGCAGGAGCTATACTTGTTCGTAAAGGTCAGATAAACAGGGCGAGAAGTTTGGTAGGTTTACTGAACCTTCTCAACAAGGATAAAGCAATCGAATTGCAAAAGTTAATCACGACTGTTTCGTCTTGATTTTTATTGAAGAATTTTAGGGGTTATTTTTATGTTTTACGCGTTACGTAATTTATTTGCATTGGTCGGTTTCGCTATTGTTGCGGCTGCAATCTATGCAGCCGTGGTCTATGCGCCGGTGATAAAGGCATTTGATTCTTTTGATGAAAAAGCCATCGATGTTTATGGCGAGATGGTGATGACGCTTCTTGAGACGGGTAATGCTGCAGAGGCAACAGTTTGGAAAGTTCCCGTGGAAGAAGATTTGACTGTTGAAGATGTCGAGTTGACGATACTAGCTGTTGCCAATGAGCTTAATATTAAAAATGTTGGTGAGTTGCCACTATCGGCTCAAGTAGAAGCGATGAGTGGTAAGAAGTCGCGTTTCTTTAAGATATATATGTTTTGTAATGCAATGACAGCGGCGCAGATGCTCGAATACAGTGATGCCTACTCTGCATATCTACCATGCCGTGTTAGTCTGGTGGAAGATAAGCAGGGTAAACTCTGGTTGTATTCGCTAAATATGGATGCCATGATCTACGGTGGTAAACCGTTGCCAGCAGCCTTAAAAGAAGAAGCGATGGGTGTTAAGAAAATTATTTTAGAAATTATGAATCGAGGCGCTGAAGGCGACTTCTAATTATGTCAGAAGATGAAAAAATTGATACGTCGTCGATAGGAACAGACGCTGCTGCAAAAGCTCCCAAGAGTAAGGCTAAAGCAAGTAAGGCTAAAACGAGTAAGGCTAAAGTGAGTCAGGCTAAAGTGAGTCAGGCTAAAGGTAGTGCTGCGACTGCGAAAGCTGCCGCATCTGGTGAATCAGATATGGCATCAGCGGCTAAAAAAATAAGTGAGATGGATAAGCAAGCGGCTGACGATGTTGTTAGATCCAAGAGTAGTAGTGATAATTTGAAAGCGCGTGCACATGAAGCAAAACAACGTGCGCAGAAGAAAATTCTGGAAGAAGCATATGTCAGCGACAAGCCAACGGATCCACTTGAGCGACTAGCCAATACATTTGATAATAGTGCGCGACGCTGGGAAATGGTTGTTTACCCATCACTGTTTGCGTTTGTTCTGTTAGCGGGGTATGGCTTCTTTTTAATCTATCGATTAACACATGATATTTCAACACTATCTCAGTCAGTAACACGTATGGCTGTTATCGTTTCTGATGCAATGCCACGCATGACAAAAGATTTAAATTTAATGACGGGTAATATCGGTGGTATGACGACGGAAATTAGTTCCATGTCGACACAGATGAATAGTTTGACACCCATGAGTAAAAATATTCAGAGTATGACGCATAATATCGGCAGTATGAATAATTCTGTCTATGGAATGCAGCGCGATATGCACGGTATGAATCGTACTGTATCAAGTGGTCCGTTTGGCATGATGAATGACGTGATGCCATTCAGCTCTGGTACAAATGTGCCTCCTCCTATTACACAGAGACCCGTCTGGCCTTCATACAATCCTGCGCCGCAACGGGTGCAGGTAAGACGGCCAAATACACAAGTAAGATCGCCGGATACTAAGTCTGTTGTCAAGGCGCCATCTAAGTCGGTGCCAATAAAAAAAGTCGCTCCTGTAACGGTATCTCAGGAGAAGCTGGCTACGCAAATACAAGTGCCTGGTGCGAGTCCGGTGTCTCTTAAAAAGTAGTTCATCAGAAACCAGAAAAAGGAATATAGCGACATGTTGAATCGCCCGGATAAATCCATTCGTGATCGATTAGCGAAACTGGAAACGCATCTGAACAACGAAAATCCATTGCTGTTAGATGTTGTTTCGCGATTCAAAAAACTGGATACAGTCGCTTACAAGATGGGTTTGCTGGATACCAGCGAATCTTATGCCACCAGCATTCCCTGGTGGCCACTGGTTTCTGTCTTAGGTACATTCTCTGCTGGTAAGTCATCTTTTATTAATAACTTTCTCGGTGATAAATTACAGTTAACTGGTAATCAGGCAGTCGATGATAAATTTACCGTCGTCACCTACAGTAATAGTAAAGATCATCGTGTTCTACCGGGTGTCGCACTAAATTCTGATCCACGTTTTCCGTTTTATCAGATGAGTGACGAAATCGAAAAAGTTGCATCAGGCGAAGGTCGGCGTATAGATGCTTATCTGCAGATGAAAACATCACACTCAGATAAATTAAGTGGAAAAATTATTATTGATTCGCCTGGATTTGATGCTGACGAACAACGAAACGCGATATTACGTCTGACTGATCACATCGTCGATCTATCAGATCTTGTTCTGGTGTTTTTTGATGCGAGACATCCAGAACCGGGTGCGATGCACGATACTCTGGATCACCTGGTCGGTCATACGATTAATCGCAGTGACTCTGAAAAATTTCTCTATATCCTCAATCAGATCGATACAGCTGCTAAGGAAGATAATCCTGAATCGGTTGTTGCCGCATGGCAGAGAGCGCTTGCAGCCAAGGGTCTGACTGCTGGTCGTTTTTATTCTATCTATAATAGTGATGTTGCTGTGCCGATCGAAGATGAGGCCGTTAGAAAACGTTTTGAAAAAAAATGCAAACAGGATAAGTCGGCAATTTTTGATCGCATACACCAGGTAGAGATCGAACGCTCCTATCGGATTATCGGTGCTCTGCAGACGATTGCTAATGACATTGAAAGTCAGGTGGTACCCATCGTGAAAGATGCGATGACCAGATGGCTGAAAATGGTTCTAACATTGGATGCTGTTGCTATCGGATTATTTCTTATCGTGATGTTTGGTCTCGGGCAGTTGTTTGATTCGTGGATCTTATTCTCCTATGACTTTGCTAATGAAGCTGTGATGTCATCTGTCAAAGCAGGTGTGACTGTACTTGGTTTTTTAGTGGTGCATTTTTCGGCGCGAAGTTTTTCAGCAAAAGTTATTGCTAATAAGATGATTGCTAAAGTCGCGATTGATAAAAACCTGGCTGGGGAACATCGAGAAGGTAAGATTCAAGCAGGAAATATCAAGAAAGCATTTCTTAAAAATACG
The DNA here is from genome assembly GCA_013138755.1 of Gammaproteobacteria bacterium. GTDB lineage: Bacteria > Pseudomonadota > Gammaproteobacteria > SZUA-229 > SZUA-229. Next base: position 3,610 of record WTCC01000197.1, on the reverse strand, counting down.
CAGCCATTGAGAAGCATGTTTAGACCGATGCCGGTAGGTTGGTCGATGCGTTCAAAGCGTGCACTGGTACAGGTTACATCTGATGCTTGTGAGTTTATTCAAACGATGAACGACCGTTATACTAAGCCATCAGGTAAAGTAGAGCCCATGGAAAATATAAAAGCTGAAGAAGTCGAGGTTTAATCGTTGCTAAAGTCTCTGGTATCAGAAAGTAATAAATAGAAAAATGAGTTAATTTGCAGGTACAGCCAGACACTGTCCTAATTTTATTTCAGCTTCGGCATAAATCGATTTGTCCATTCCCATTCGGCCTGTTGCTAACACGATGACCGTAGAGCCTAGATTAAAGCGTCCCATTTCTTCACCGCGTTTAAGCTGGATATTTTTATCGCTGTAGTCAAAGTATTTAATCTTCTTAGCTTCGCTGGTTATCGGCCCGTGCCAGATCGTTTCCATAGCAGACACATTAATCGCTCCTACCAGAACCATTACCATCGGTCCTTGTTCTGTTTCAAAATAACAGATGACGCGTTCATTACGAGCAAATAATCTGGGGATATGGTTCACCGTGAATTGTGCGACACTGAACAATCGTCCGGGGACATATCGCATTGATTTAAGTGTCCCATCGGTCGGCATATGGATTCGATGATAGTCTCTAGGTGATAGATACAATGTCGCAAAGTGTCCGTCTTTGAATGTATCTGCGAGCTTTTCGTCACCTGCCAGTAGTTCCATCAGGCTGTAATCGTGTCCTTTCGCCTGAAAGATTCGTCCATTTTTTATTGCTTGCGCCTGACTGACAGAGCCGTCAACCGGACATAACCAGTGAGCTTCATTCTGTTCAAAAGGTCTGGATTCTGGTTTTAACGCCCGCGTAAAAAATGCGTTCAGCGATTCGTATGCAAACATATCTTCTTCTATGGCTTCGTGCATTTTTACCGGATTCAAATGGGTGTAGATTGAGATGATCAGGTTTTTCACTGGGACAAAACGGATGCGAGAACCTTTAAACATCAACCACGAAATAGCGTGATGAGGGAGAAAGTAGAAAATGGATGCGAGTAGTTTTTGCTTCATACGGTTCGTGTCAGGCAGATAGTGCGGGAGTAATCAGAGCTTAAAACTGCGATTTTTTAACGGGGACGGAGATCGATTGGCAGATATTATTCTTCATTGTTAACTGTATGGTGACAATGTCGCCCGTTTTCAATCGTTTGGTCGGGTTAAATAGCATCAGATGTTTGCCGCCACGTTTTAGCTGGAGGCTCTGATTAGGTAATATTTTTAAACTGCCATGACGCAGCATTTTAGCTAAGCCGCCTTCATGTACAGTCTCATGAAATTCGATGCTGCTGTAGATATCTGATTCAGCAGCGATAATCTCGATAGGGTCTTTTCCAGAGTTTCTCAGAGTCATATAGGCGACCATGACTTTACTGACGGGAGGGGCTTCTGCGATCCAGGCACCTTCTACTGATAATTGAGAATCATTTGCATAGGCGGACTTAAAAAAGCATAAAATGATGAAAAGATAGTTAGCAAGAGATTTGTGATTCATGGTTGAGTTTCCGTAGAATTGGCAGGTATGGATTATAATCGCTTCCAGCTGAGCATGGAAGTAATGCAGACTATTGCTGATCTGCAATTAACACTCACCCGGGTTGAACCGTTAAATATAATAGGACGATGATAAATAAACGTGAAATAGCTACAGATCTGATTACTCTGCGTGATTTGATACGGTGGGGAACCAGCCAATTTAATGCTGCAGAGCTCAGCTTTACTCAGGGCATGCCATCGGCTATCGATGAAGCAGTTTATCTGTGTCTGAGCGCTTTGCATCTACCGCCAGATTTCAGCATTGATTATTTTGACTGCGTGTTGACCATGGACGAGCGTTTGAATGTTCTGGATCTATTCGAACAGCGCGTTGTTCAGCGCAAACCTTCAGCTTATATTACAAACGAGTCGTGGTTTTCAGGTTTGAGTTTTTATGTTGATGAGCGCGTTTTGATCCCGCGTTCACCGATTGCCGAATTGATACAGCAACAATTTTCTCCGTGGGTTTATCCGGAACAGGTTAATACTATTCTCGACCTTTGCACTGGCAGTGGCTGCATTGCTATCGCCTGCGCAGATATGTTTGAGCAAGCGCAGGTCGATGCCAGCGATATTTCTACGGATGCTTTGGCAGTTGCTGAGATAAATCGAAAGAACCATGGTATGGAGGATCGAGTGAACCTGATCGAATCAAATTTATTTGAGTCGATTCCAGCGCAACGTTACGACATCATCGTGAGTAATCCGCCATATGTGAGCGAAGGTGAAATGGAACAGTTAGCTGCAGAGTTCAACTTCGAACCGGGTTCACTAGCACTAACGGCAGGTAAGCAAGGTCTGGATTTGGTCTTACCGATGCTACTGGATGCGGCTAATTATCTGACAGATGAAGGTATCTTCGTAGTGGAAGTCGGCTATTCGCAGGCAGCGCTAGAAAAAGTCCTGCCTGAAGTTCCTTTCATCTGGATAGATTTTGAGTTTGGCGGTGAGGGCGTGTTTTTGTTGACTGCTGGACAGTTGCAGGCGCATAAAGATGATTTTATCAATGCCATGAACATGTAAATCTTTGCAGAATTAAGCGGAGTCGGTAGCAACCCGTGTTAATATTTAATCTTTGAATATAAAAAAATAAGTTGGATGTTATGTCAGGTAATACGATAGGAAAGCTGTTTAGTTTAACCACCGCTGGTGAGTCACATGGCGCCGGTTTGATTGGCATAATCGATGGCTGCCCTCCAGGAATTGAATTAAGCGAAGATGACTTGCAGCTTGATCTGGACCGACGTAAACCAGGCACCTCACGCCACACCACTCAGCGACGTGAAGATGACAAGGTTAAAATCTTCTCAGGTGTTTTTGAAGGTAAAACCACGGGTACGAGTATCGGTTTGCTGATCGAGAATACAGATCAGCGTTCAAAAGATTACGGCAACATCATGGATCGTTTCCGCCCCGGTCATGCTGATTACACTTATCAGCAAAAGTTCGGCATCCGTGACTACCGTGGAGGTGGGCGTTCGTCTGCACGTGAAACAGCGATGCGTGTTGCTGGCGGCGGCATTGCCAAAAAATTTCTTAAAGATCGATACGGTATTGAGATATACGGTTACATGTCTCAGTTGGGTCCAATCGAAATGCCCATGCTGGATAAAAATGAAATAAATAATAATGCTTTTTTCTGTGGCGATGTTTCGAAAGTGGCTGAGCTAGAAAGCTATATGGATGCGCTACGTAAAGAGGGGAATTCAGTGGGTGGCAAGATAAGCGTGGTCGCTGAAGGCATTCCGCCTGGTTTAGGTGAGCCTGTATTTGATCGTCTCGATGCAGATATCGCCCATGCCATGATGGGTATTAATGCCGCCAAAGGTGTTGAGATCGGTGACGGTTTTTCCTGCGTTACAGCAAAAGGTACCGAATTTCGAGATGAGATAACACCGGAAGGTTTCACCAGTAATCACGCGGGTGGTGTCTTAGGTGGAATTTCTTCAGGTCAGGATATTGTTGCACACACTGCTTTTAAACCGACTTCCAGTATCCGTCTATCAGG
>WTCC01000111.1 GCA_013138755.1 Gammaproteobacteria bacterium | reverse complement strand
CCACAACACACATTCAATACAGTCTGTCATGCCCGTACTGGCCGCCATAATGCAACCGCATTCGGGTTCGCAGGCAAATGCAGCTGTTTACATGGCGCTCTGCAAGCCGGGCGATACAGTGTTGGGGATGTCGTTGGCGGATGGTGGGCATCTGACTCACGGTTCTCATGTTAGTTTTTCTGGAAAGATATATAACGCTATCCAATATGGCCTGGATAATGAAACGGGCATCGTCGATTATGATGAAGTTCAGCGCCTGGCAGATAAGCACAAACCTAAAATGATCGTTGCTGGGTTCTCAGCGTATTCTCGGATAATGGACTGGGACAAGTTCCGCGTAATCGCTGATTCATGTGGCGCTTATCTTTTTGTTGATATGGCACATGTTGCTGGTTTGGTTGCAGCTGGTTTGTATCCTAACCCCGTTGGTGTTGCTGACGTTGTTACCTCGACTACTCACAAAACATTACGTGGGCCTCGTGGTGGTATTATTCTGGCTGGCGAAAATTCACTGCTGAAAAATGAAGACCTGGCGAAGAAATTAAATTCTGCGATTTTTCCTGGTACACAAGGTGGCCCGCTGATGCATGTTATTGCGGCCAAAGCAGTTGCTTTTAAAGAAGCGCAAGAGCCTGAGTTTACTGTGTATCAAAAGCAGGTGATTGTTAACGCGCAAGCAATGGCAAAAGTGGTGCTGGATCGTGGTTACAAAGTGGTTTCAGGCGGCACAGATAATCATCTGTTCTTGTGGGATCTCACTACAAAGAGTCTGACGGGTAAGGTCGTTGAAGCGCAGTTAGGTAAAGCGCACATAACGGTGAATAAGAACGCAGTGCCGAATGATCCACAGTCTCCATTTGTTACCAGTGGGATTCGAGTGGGTACGCCAGCGATGACAACACGTGGTTTTACTGAGCAGGATTCAACAGATCTTGCTACCTGGATGTGCGATATCATCGATAGCATAAATGATGACACTGCAGATTCAGAGATCGTTGCGAGTGTTCGTGAAAAGGTGACGGCTATCTGCAAACGTCTGCCTGTCTATGAAACATAATTTAATTGCGAACGTTTAAATAAAATGTATTGCCCCTTTTGCTCAGCGCCAGATACACGAGTAATCGATTCGCGATTAGCGAGCGATGGTGCTCAAGTTCGTCGTCGTCGTGAATGTGTGGCGTGTAATGAGCGCTTTACAACGTACGAAGGTGCAGAGTTGAATATGCCGCGTATCGTTAAGCAGGATGGTAGTAGGGTACCGTTTAAGTCGGAAAAACTTTGCGCTGGTGTCATGCGTGCACTTGAGAAAAGACCTGTCAGTACAGAGCAGATCGATTCGGCGATTAACAGTATCACTCATCAGTTGTTATCGGCCGGTGAGCGTGAGGTTAGTTCTTCTATGATCGGTAATCTAGTTATGGAAGAACTGCTGGCATTGGATCATGTTGCGTATATCCGCTTTGCTTCTGTTTATCTCGACTTTACTGACGTTAATGCATTTCGTGAAGCGATAGAAAAAATTGAAAAAAACAAAGCCTCTAAGAAGCCTCGTTAACATAAGCTGATCGCCTGATTATCGAACATGAGCAGAGACGTAGAATATATGCAGCGAGCCATAAGGCTTGCTCGCAAGGGTTTATATACATCCGATCCTAATCCATGTGTTGGTTCAGTCATCGTTAAAGATGGCGAGGTGATCGGTGAGGGATGGCATCAATGTGCGGGTGAGCGGCATGCTGAAGTTAATGCATTAGAGCAAGCAGGTGACAGAGCAGAGGGTGCTACGGTTTTCGTTACTCTGGAACCCTGCAGCCACACAGGTAAAACGCCACCATGTGCTGATGCACTGATAAAGGCGGGTGTTAAAAAAGTAGTTGTGGCCATGGTTGACCCTAATCCTCTTGTTGCCGGTAGTGGCTTGAAAAAACTGGAAGATGCCCATATAGAGACGCAGAGTGGTTTGCTAGAATTGCAGGCGCGTGAGTTGAATCCGGGTTTTATCAAACGTATGGAAGCGGGGCGTCCTTTTGTAAGAGTGAAGCTGGCGATGAGTCTGGATGGGCGCACGGCAATGGCGTCAGGTGAGAGCCAATGGATCAGTGGTGAATCATCTCGTGACGACGTGCAGCGATTGCGGGCAGAAAGCTCAGCTATCATGACTGGTATCGATACTGTTTTATTTGATAACCCGTCAATGAACGTAAGATTGTCGGCTGAGCAGTTAGATGTGGTACAGGTGAGGCAACCAATACGTATCGTGCTGGATAGTCAGTTCAGGATGCAGGCAGATGTTAAGATAACGTCTCTGGAAGGTAAATGCATCGTTTATACCACGGTGAATGTGGATAACACTAAGCAATACCCATGTAAGATTGAAAAGATAGATGCACGAGATGGTCAGATTGATCTGCAGGCTTTAATGAAAGATCTGGCAGCGAAGGAGATAAACCTCCTTCATGTAGAAGCTGGCTCTGTCTTGTGTGGTGCTCTTTTAAAAAATGACCTCGTTGACGAAATCATTATTTATATGGCACCGCATATCATGGGTGATGGTGCTAAAGGATTGTTTCATCTGCCAGAACTGGAACAGATGAAAGACAGGGTGTCACTCAAGGTAAACGATGTGAGATCTATTGGTAATGATATACGTATCACAGTGCAGCCAGTTTACTGTGATTAGATTTATCCGACTAAAATATAAATTAAATACTGGCGCGAGGTTATAGATGTCTACAGTTGTGGTTGCGAAGAAAGCGGGAAAGGTCTGTATTGCCGCTGATAGTCTAACGAGTTTTGGAGATTTGAAATTAAGCTCTTATTATGACGCCGCGCACGATAAAATTTTGAGTCATGATGAAAATCATCTTGGCATCGTTGGCAGCGCAGCACACCAATTAGTGTTGGAAAGTGTGTTCGCCAGTAAAAAAATTACCGAGAAAAAAATTGATATCGATCTATCGTCACGCCTGTCGATCTTCGAAAGTTTTCGCGCCTTGCATCCGTTATTAAAAGAAAAATATTTTTTGAATTCCAAAGATGAAGATGATGATCCTTATGAGTCTACTCAGATTGACGCATTGATCGCTAATCCCTTTGGTATCTTTGGTGTGCATTCATTACGAGAAGTGACTGAGTATAATAAATTCTGGGCTATCGGTTCAGGGGCTGAATATGCATTAGGTGCGATGTTTGCGGTTTATGATACAGCATCAACAGCTGAAGAAATTGCGCAGGTTGGAGTGGCGGCTGGTGCGGAGTTCAATAATGCATCTTCGATGCCACTGTCCAGTTATGTTGTTGAGCTGCAAAAGACAGTGAAAAAATAACGGACGTTAAATACATGTTTACTGGAATCATTGAGTCTGTTGGTCGTATCAAAAGAATCGAACCCGTTGGTGGTGACATGCGCTTGTCTGTTGACGCCGGTTCGTTGGATATGAATGATGTGCAGCTGGGTGACAGTATTGCAGTCAATGGTGTCTGTCTGACTGCGATTGAGTTCGATAGTCATTTCTTTGCAGCGGATGTTTCAAATGAAACAATCAATTTAACCAGTCTTAAGGATATCGTTGTTGGCAGTGAGGTGAATCTTGAAAAAGCCTTGTTACCGACGACTCGATTAGGTGGCCATCTGGTCAGTGGTCATGTCGATGGTCTGGGCGAAGTGATTTCGATCAAAGAAGAGTCGCGTTCTGTGCGCCTGATAATTCGGGCGCCGGAAGACCTTAAACATTACATAGCGATGAAAGGTT
>WTCC01000151.1 GCA_013138755.1 Gammaproteobacteria bacterium | reverse complement strand
AGTGCCATTATTCGTGGAGAGCAAACGAATTACATACTTGCCACCATTGGCATGTACTTGAGCATCTTCAACATATTTATTCACCTACTTAATCTGCTAGGTGCTTTTTCTAGTAACGACTAGATTTCGCCCTATCTCTACAATAAAAAAGCCCCTGATAAGGGGCTTTTTTATTGTGTATGCGCAAGAAGGCGCATCATAAAGAATGCCTGAATAAACTTACATCAGACATTATAAATTTTCTATTTCTATAGCCCAGCCCTGCTCATTTTTATCGACTGCATATTGCTTAGATATCCAAAGACCAACAACAGCGATACATTCATCCTCAAAATACAGTAATGGAAACGTATTTCTTTCCCATGGCGGCACCCTTTCTTCCTGCAATATTTTTTTTAAGCTCTGAGAATGCTGACGATTCTCAGGATGAAAACGCTCACCACCCTGACGAAAACACAGTCTTAGTGGTTTTGACAAAAGCTCTGTTTTCAATCCAGCACCTGATCTTTTAACTGCAGAAAACCGAGTATTTAATCCCGGCAGTACAATCGGCGATAAGGGCTCCCAAACGACATCATCTTCAACATCGATCTCACCTTCTACCTTTAACAGATACAGTTCATCCCTGTACTTTCTATATTCAAAACCTGAATATACAACAACAGGATTCACCTCCTGCCTGGCATTAATAATCGTCTTCACAATCTCCTGTAACAGATTACGAGTTGGCGAGACCCCAACTTCCGATATGACCCAGTAACGCAACAAATTAAATAAACGCTCTGTCGATAGCTTTTTAAGCGCGGTGATCGAAAGGACTGAAACGACAAGATATCGGCGTAATAAAGATTGAAAAGCAGGAATCACTACAACATCTGCCAGATCGATAGCAGCCATGTCTTCCAACACACGTAGATTACTTTGCTGAATATCAGCGACTGTCGATAACTGTTTAGCTATCTCAGGCCAGCGCTCTGTCAACACTGGAATAATATTTTTACGGACGTAATTTCGATCAAATGCTGCATCTTGATTACTTGGATCTTCGATCCAGTGTAAACGATTTTCTTTTGCAAACAGTTCAATCTCTACCCTTAAAAAAGACAATAGTGGGCGGATATGTAAACAGCCACCCAATTGTTTTCTCTCTGGCATCGCCGAAAGCCCTGCAGCACTTGCTGTGCGAAAGAGCTGTAATAACAGCGTTTCAGCCTGATCATTCTGATGCTGCGCTGTTATCAAACAGTCACCATCTTGTAGATTATCGTGCAGCGCGGCATAACGTGCATTGCGCGCAGATTCTTCAGGGCTTTGACCATCTTGCTGTTTTGCATCAACAGACACCACATCTAAATAAATATCTAACTGCTCGCAGATGTTCCTGCAGTGATTCACCCACTCATCAGCAACATCTTGCAGACCGTGGTGAATATGTATCGCTCGAACGGGCAGCTTTAGTTTTGCGCAACAGTACAGCAAGACATGTGAATCAATACCGCCGCTATAGGCGATCACATATTTTGAACCCGCAGGGAGACCATATAGCGGTTCCAGAGAAGATTGGAATCGCTTAAGAAAAGACATGATATTTTAGATAAAGAGAACCCGACAGAAGAATAATTACTTTTCGGATTGCTCTAAGATCTCACCGTAGGATGTGAGGCGCGCATAACGTTGCTCAAGAAGCTGCTCCAGACTCATCTTCTCGAATTTTTCCAGACTATCGATTAACGCTTGCTTAATATTTCTGGCTGTCTCATCCACATCACGATGTGCACTACCCAATGGCTCACGAATAATCTGGTCTATGAGGCCAGCATCTTTCAACTTTCCAGCCGTGATACCCATGGCTTCAGCTGCCTCAGGAGCCTTGTCTGCACTCTTCCAGAGAATCGAAGCACAACCTTCTGGTGAGATAACCGAATAGGTGCTGTATTCGAGCATCATGACACGGTCACCAACACCGATAGCAAGTGCACCACCGGATCCACCTTCACCTATTACAGTACAGATGATTGGCGTCTTTAGATCAGACATTTCAAAAAGATTACGTGCGATCGCTTCTGACTGGTTACGCTCTTCAGCATCGATACCAGGATACGCACCCGGCGTATCAATAAAGGTAATAACCGGGATACGGAAGCGTTCAGCTAATTTCATCAGGCGCAACGCTTTACGATAACCTTCCGGTTTAGGCATGCCGAAGTTACGTCGGATATTTTCTTTTGTATCACGACCTTTCTGTTGACCGATAACCATTACCGGTAAGCCGTCAAGTCTTGCCAATCCGCCAACTAAAGCAGCATCATCAGAAAACGCACGATCACCATGTAATTCATTAAAATCGGTAAAAATACGATCGATGTAATCCAGAGTATAAGGACGCATCGGATGACGAGCGACTTTTGACGTCTGCCAGGAGTCCAGTTTATTGAATATTGACTTGGTCAACGAGCGGGATTTTTCTTCTAATTTACTTATCTCGTCACCGATGTTAATTTCCGTGTCATCACCCACGTAACGAAGCTCTTCGATTTTGGCTTCTAGTTCAGCAATCGGTTGCTCAAAATCTAGATAGTTTGGATTCATAGGGTAAACCTGACTGATTTATTAATAGACTACTTAATTGTTTTCAATACAATTATTGGATGATTATTTGCTGATAATAATATCATGTTTATTTACAATAATCGTTACTCAGGTCAGCTCAATTCAGAAAAAATTTCGGCGAGGACCATGGTCGCATAACTGCCTGGCGGCAGACTAAAAGACACGACAAAATCATCACCCTGTCGATTACTCTCAAATTGCCCCGGCACCACGCGGCAGGCACGTCTTTGAGACTTAAGTCTGGCTGATATCAAACCATCACGGTAGACCGGAATCTGGTCTATTATCTGCTCTTCAAGTTCAGCGGCATCTGAAGTCACCATGTCATTACCCTCGCCCCATAATACTGCCGTAGGATGAATTTCATTGTGATCTAGCCTCTCAGTAAGACAGCGTTCTTCCTCACTCAGTTGTTCACTTACATCATCCTTAAAGCAGGCTGATTTACCATCCAGCATAAAAACATCACCTGGTAATCGTTTGTCCCAGACACCACGGTTAATGCGTTCGGACAAGATCAGATTAAACAGCCATGAACGTGCTGCTGACAGGTACATACCCCTCTTCTGTCTAGTCATCCTGAATCTGGGGTTTGAAAATAGCTTTTCAGCCTGATCAAGATTATTGTAATTTCGACCAAATCGCTGCGAACCAAAATAGTTAGGTACACCATTTCTGCCAATACTTTTACATCGTTGTTTTAGCTGTTCAAAAATATCATCGCTAGTATCACTTAAATCACGCAGGGTAATCACAAACGTATTACTTTTTAATGCGCCACGTTGTAATTTTCTATTGTGGCGAAAACATTCGAGCACCTGTATGCTTTCAGCAGATCCGGCTGATATATCCGGTGAAAACGTGGTTTCAAGTTCAGCCCAGTCAGGTGTTGGCATACCAGGTAACTGCACACTAAACCATTGAGAGGTTACCGCATGACGATCTTTTAGACCCGCATATGATACTGCCACCTGTTTAACGCCACAGTATTTAGCTATTTGCTGAGCAACCCAATCCGTATTACAGCCACGTTTTTTTATATACAACCAGCAATGTTCGCCTTCACCACTAAACTCAACAGAGATGCTTTCATTTACGACAAAATCTTCAGCTTTAGATTTTAATTTCGCCGAAACATTTAACGGTTGATATACTCGTAAAAAAGAATAATCTTTATCCAATTTTGTTTTGACCTGAACCAATTTACTCATTTACAACCACATCCAACAAACCAGTTAATAGAAATCATATCGGCAATGCTTAGAAAATTATTCCTGCTTTTCCTGCTCAGCACACTATTTAGTTGCAGCGACACAGTAAGACTACAACCTCTCAGCCAAGACTCCATTATTCTCGCCTTCGGTGATAGTTTAACGTATGGCACAGGCACCAGTCGCGATAATGCGTACCCGGCAGTGCTGGAACGGCTAACAGGACGAAACGTTATCAACGCTGGGGTGCCTGGCGAAACCAGCAACAGAGGCTTGCTTCGTCTAGCAAATCTAATAGACCAGTTTCAACCAGATCTGATTATTATCTGTCATGGCGCAAATGATATCTTACGTAAGCTAGACCTTAATCGAACCAGAGATAATATCCAGCAGATGATAGACATGGCCCGGCAGAACAATAGTCAGGTGATACTTATCGGCGTTCCAGAATTCAACTTATTTTTGGATACATCCCCAATCTACCAGTCCCTTGCTGAGCAAAACAAGATACCACTAGAAGAGAACAGCTTAAGCAACATCATTGGCAACAATGCACTGAAATCTGACCACGTGCATCCCAATAGCGATGGTTATCGTGTACTAGCCAAAAACATAACATCTTTACTCGAACGCTCTGGTGCAATACAGCCTTTAGAATAGTCTGTTTTAATCAGGCATGCTCCAAGCCTAATCTAGATTAAAAACAGATCACCAAAAAGGTTTTTAAGAAAATATCGCTTGCGTATATTAATGATATGATTGGACGCATCAAAAATGTGATGTTGAGCCTACCGCCCCATTGCAACGGAATGAAAAAAACAAAAATCGGAGACGTACCTGTGATTGAATCATATACACAGTGGATAATTCGCTGGAAGTATCTCGTCGTACTCGCTTCTTTAGTCACTGTAGTAGCTGCTACCTATGGCGGACAGTTCTTAAAATTTAGTAATGACTACCGTATGTTTTTCGGGGAGGATAATCCCCAGTTACTTGCATTTGAAAAAATGCAAAAAACATATAATAAAAATGACAATATATTATTTGTCATCACACCAAAATCTGGCAAGGTCTTCAGTAAGGATACTCTTACTGTCATACAGGATCTCACTAAAGAAGCCTGGCAAGTTCCCTACTCCACACGTGTCGATTCCATAACCAATCATCAGCATACCGCTGCTGATGAAGACGACCTTATCGTCGAAGATCTAGTAATTGACCCCGATGTTTTAACAGAACAGGACCTACTAAAAATACAGTCTATCGCAATCAATGAACCCAGCATGGTTCACAGATTGGTATCACCTGACAGCAAGTTTGCCGGCGTTAACGTCACCGTCGAACTCCCTGGCAAAGCACTCGATGAAGTACCCAATACCGTTGCTTTTGCTCGTGACCTAAAACAGAAAATGCTGGAAAAATACCCCGATGTCGAAATTCGACTGGTGGGCATGACCGTAATGAATAACGCTTTTCCGGAAGCAAGCCAGGATGACGTGACGACTTTATATCCACTGGCGTTAGCATTCATCCTACTAACACTCTTTATATTACTACGAGGGTTAAGTGGCACTGTCGCAACATTTTTTATGATCATCATGTCTATCATGACGGCGATGGGGCTAGCCGGCTGGAGCGGGATAATGCTTTCGCCTCCAGCAATGTCTGCACCTATCATGATCTTAACCATGGCAATCGCAGATGCTGTGCATCTATTAGTCACGATGCGTCACGAACTTGCTATCGGTAAAAATAAAGAAGAAGCGATGATAGAAAGCATGCGGATCAACTTTCGCCCGATATTCGTTACTTCATTAACGACGATATTAGGCTTCTTAAGTCTCAACTTCAGTGATGCGCCACCATTCCATGATCTCGGCAATATAGCCTCTATGGGCGTCGCCGCAGCTTTTATCTTCTCGATCACCTTCCTGCCTGCTATCGTCTGCATCCTGCCGGCCTCTGGCAAGCGCGAAGTTGCCGGCAAACAATTAATGGTCAAATTCGGTGAGTTCGTCATCGCAAAACAGAAACTGTTATTAGTAGGTAACGTGCTGATAATAGCTATTCTTGCATCGATGGTTCCTCTCAATGAGCTCAATGATCAGTTCGTTGAATATTTTGATGAAACAGTAGAGTTCAGACGCGATTCCGATTATGCAGCCGCTAATTTAACCGGTGTCTATTATATCGATTACGCTCTAGGAACCGAGGAATCAGGCGGCATCAGCGAACCTGAGTTTCTTGCTAATGTGGACCGGTTTTCTCAGTACCTACGTTCACAACCTGAAGTGATACACGTGCAGACGATTACTGACACGTTTAAACGATTAAACAAAAACATGCATGGCGACGATCCTGCATGGCAACGACTACCCGAAGAACGCAATCTCGCAGCACAGTATCTACTGCTATATGAGATGTCACTGCCTTATGGACTGGATCTGAACAACCAGATTGATATCGACAAATCCGCAACCAAGATTGCGGTGACTTTGAAAACACTGACCTCTAACGAAGTCATCGCTTTTGATGACAATGCCATAAAATGGTTACAGGAGAACACACCATCAATAACACCATACAATAGTAGCCCTACTATCATGTTTGCACATCTGGGCAAGCGAAATATAAACAGCATGCTGATAGGAACTAGCATCGCATTAGTATTCATCTCTGCAGTACTGATCTTCTTCCTGGGCTCAGTTAAATACGGCTTCATCAGCCTGATACCAAACCTTACACCTGCACTGGCGGCTTTTGGCATATGGGGAGCTACTGTCGGGCAGGTTGGTATCGGTTTATCTATCGTTACCGGTATGACACTGGGCATTGTCGTAGATGATACCGTACACTTTTTAAGCAAATATTTGCGTGCCCGCCGTGAGAAAGGTCTCAATGCCGAGGATGCAGTACGTTATGCGTTTAACAGTGTTGGAATCGCATTACTGGTAACTTCATTAGTACTGGTTGCCGGTTTTATGATTTTGGCACAATCACACTTTTATCTGAATTCAAGCATGGGCTTGTTAACCGGCGTGGTCATTATGCTGGCCTTGATTATTGACCTAACATTATTACCAGCGCTGCTGATGAGATTCTCAAATGACGGTGGCAACAAAAAAACAGTCAATAATTAGTCCATTTATCACTGGGAATATCTGTTACATCAAAAGTATTTTTTCGATGTAACAGGCGTGAACCAAAGAGCCCGGGTAACGAAACGACAAACCAGATTAAACACACAGACTACTACTAAAAATTAGCTAACTGTCGAATCCTCTCGATATCATCACGGACTTTTGCCGCTTCCTCAAACTCAAGATTTCGTGAATGCTGATACATCTGCTTTTCAAATTTATCTAAACTTTTAGTTAGTTGCTTAGGCGTCATTGCCTGATATATCGCTTTTTCTTCAGCAATTTTTTGCAGTTCAACGGTTTTTCTTGAATGTTTGTCACCGTAGCCTGCTTCTAATACATCACGCACTTCCTTCACGATACCTTTCGGTACTATGCCATGTTTCTTGTTATAAGCAATCTGCACGCCACGACGTTCTTCTGTAACGTCGATAGCTCTCTGCATCGAACCCGTAATCTTATCGGCATACAAGATGGCTTTGCCATTAACATTTCGCGCTGCTCGACCGATGCTCTGTATCATCGAACGCTCCGAGCGAAGAAAGCCTTCTTTGTCTGCATCGAGAATGGCTATCAACGACACTTCAGGCATATCCAGCCCTTCCCTTAAAAGATTAATTCCAACCAACACATCAAATTCACCAAGCCTTAAGTCGCGGATGATCTCCACACGTTCGACCGTGTCGATATCAGAGTGCAGATACCGTACTCGTACTCCATGCTCACCTAGATAGTCCGTTAGATCTTCAGACATACGTTTGGTTAAGGTTAGGATCAACACCCGCTCGTTCAACGCTACACGAATGTTTATTTCTGATAGAACATCATCTACCTGAGTCGTCACTGGACGCACTTCGATGACAGGGTCTAGCAGACCGGTTGGACGCACGACCTGTCTTGCCACAGCATCCGCATGTTCATCCTCATAAGGACCAGGTGTTGCTGAGACAAATAATGTCTGTGGCGACATAGATTCAAATTCATCAAAACGCAACGGACGATTATCCAATGCCGATGGTAAACGGAAACCAAAATTTACCAGATTTTCTTTGCGTGAACGATCACCCTTATACATCGCACCTAACTGTGGTATTGAAACATGACTTTCATCGATAATTAACAGCGCATTTTTCGGCAGATAATCAAACAGACATGGCGGCGGTTCACCCGGCGCACGGCTTGAAAGATAACGTGAATAATTTTCGATACCACTGCAATATCCAAGTTCGCGCATCATTTCGATATCAAACTGTGTGCGCTGTTCCAATCTTTGCGCTTCAACTAATTTATTATTATCACGCAGTTCTGTCAGACGTGCTTTTAACTCGACTTTGATATGCTCGATCGCACCCAGTATAACTTCTCGTGGTGTCGCGTAATGCGTTTTTGGATACACCGTAAAACGTGCAACTTTTTTAATAACTTCCCCGGTCAATGGGTCAAAGATACTCAGATTTTCGATTTCCTCATCAAACAACTCGATGCGTATTGCTTCTCGTTCTGAATCAGCGGGATGGATATCGATGATTTCGCCTCTTACTCTGTAAGTACCACGACGCAACTCGACATCATTGCGTAAATACTGCAACTCTGCGAGACGCCTTAAAATATTTCGCTGATCAATGATGTCACCACGTACGAGATGTAAGATCATGGCGAAATAGGATTCCGGGTCACCCAGGCCATAGATAGCCGAAACGGTCGCGACGATAATAGTATCTTCTCTTTCCATCAACGCTTTGGTGGCAGATAAGCGCATCTGCTCGATATGTTCATTTACCGATGCATCCTTCTCGATAAATGTATCACTTGCAGGCACATATGCTTCAGGTTGGTAGTAATCGTAGTAAGACACAAAATATTCGACCGCATTATTAGGGAAGAACTCTTTCATCTCACCGTATAACTGTGCCGCTAGTGTTTTATTAGGCGCCATGATGATGGTCGCGCGCCCCAGATGCTGTATAACGTTCGCCACAGTAAATGTTTTACCAGAACCCGTTACCCCCAATAAAGTTTGCCTTGCTAAGCCACTTTCAAAACCCTCAATCAGAGTTTCTATCGCCTCAGGCTGATCGCCTGTCGGCTTATAATCGGTTTGCAGGTCAAATTTTTTCGACATAATCATTCTGGGCTACTACATTCCACTGACAAAATAAATTAAACTCAGGTAACAAACGAGCTGTTATATTAATTACCTAAATGCTAATCGGACACAAAATTGAAAATATCACTTTCAAATCGTATACAAAGAGTAAAGCCTTCTCCAACTTTAGCGGTAACAGCTCTCGCCAATCAGTTAAAAGCTGAAGGACGAGATGTCATCGGACTCGCTGCTGGCGAGCCCGATTTTGATACCCCTGACTTCATCAAGCAGGCTGCTATCAATGCAATCAATAAAGGTTATACCAAATACACAGCTGTTGACGGTACGGCAGGTCTCAAACAGGCCATTATAAACAAGTTCAAACGAGAAAATGATTTTGATTTTTCCGCTGATCAGATCCTGGTATCTGTTGGTGGCAAACAGGCATTTTATAACTTATGCCAGACTTTATTAAACGAAGGTGATGAAGTCATTATTCCTGCACCGTACTGGGTATCGTATCCAGATATAGTGAAACTGGCTGACGCCACTCCGGTTATTGTCGAAGGTGGTATCTCACAATCATTTAAAATTACCCCTGAACAATTAGAACAGGCGATTACGGACAAAACGAAGCTGGTCATCATCAACAGTCCGTCTAATCCATCAGGTAAAGCATACACAAGAGCTGAACTTAAGGCTCTGGGTGACGTGCTAGTAAAACACCCGAATATCGTTGTGATGACAGATGACATCTACGAGCACATCGTATGGACAGACGAAGGCTTTGTTAACATCTTGAATGCCTGTCCCGAATTACTCGACCAGACCGTCGTTATCAATGGTGTATCCAAAGCCTATTCCATGACCGGCTGGCGTATCGGTTACAGCGGTGGCCCTGCCTACATTATCAAAGGCATGAAAAAAATTCAGTCACAGAGTACATCTAACCCGACTTCAATAGCACAATATGCGGCACAGGCAGCTCTCGAAGGTGATCAGAGTTTTCTCAAAGAAATGTGTGATATATTTAAACAACGCCACGATTACGTCCATGCTGCACTGAATGCAATGGATGGTGTCGAGTGCCTAGCCAGTGATGGCACCTTCTATAGCTTCCCCTCCTTCCACAAGGTTATCGAACGCATGGACGGTATCGACGATGACGTGCAATTAGCTCAGCTATTACTCGAAAAAGCCGAAGTAGCGCTTGTTCCTGGCTCGGCCTTTGGCTTATCCGGCCATTTAAGACTATCCTACGCGACCGATATGAACAGCCTTGAAAAAGCACTAAGCAGGATTAAGCAGACAATTCCGTCCTTTGGTTCGTAACCGCTACATCCATGTAGCACTACTGCATCCTTTGGTCCGTAACCGCTACATCCGTGTAGCACTACTGAATAATCATCAATTATTGCCAGTATAGTGGTGATTAAGTATTGACCCAAGCAATTCAAATCGGTAGCATACCGCCTTCCAACTAGGACCTCGGTCCGAAACAATTCCTCGATAGCTCAG
>WTCC01000055.1 GCA_013138755.1 Gammaproteobacteria bacterium | reverse complement strand
GATTATCTTTGATGGTGAAGATATTTCGGCAGTAGGAAATAGTTCCATTGATGTTGAGGCCCTGTCGACAGAAGCATCGGTCTATAAAGCGTTGGTGACCGGAGTACGGGATTTTGTCCATCAAAACGGTTTTTCAGGCGTGATTATTGGTTTATCTGGTGGTGTGGACTCTGCCCTGACTTTAGCCATTGCAGTTGATGCACTGGGTGCGGACAATGTACAAGCGGTGATGATGCCATCACGATATACCGCAGATATCAGTTTGCAGGATGCCGAAGCTGAAGCACAGTTGCTCGGTGTGAAATATGACGTGATAGCGATAGAGGGCGTGTTTAATAGCTTCATGACGACACTTGCACCCGTTTTTGTAGGTGAGTCGGCAGATACCACAGAGGAAAATATTCAGGCGCGTTGTCGTGGCCTGTTGTTAATGGCGATGTCTAATAAAAAAGGCCGAATGGTCTTAACTACTGGCAATAAAAGTGAGATGGCTGTTGGTTATGCCACTCTTTATGGTGACATGTGCGGAGGTTTTGCACCCATTAAGGATGTCTGTAAGACGTTGGTGTATAAATTATGTCGTTATCGAAACAGTGTCTCAGACGTCATTCCTGAACGCGTTTTAACGCGGCCACCGACAGCAGAGTTGAGAGATAATCAATGCGATCAGGATTCTTTGCCTGATTATGATGTGCTGGATCGTATCTTAGAATTATCAGTAGAGCAGGATAAGCCTATCGATGAAATCGTGGCTGAAGGTATTGATCGTGAAACAGTTTTGCAGATAATCACCTTAGTTCAGCGTAATGAGCACAAGCGTCGGCAATCTGCACCGGGTATTCGAATCACTCGCCGAGCTTTTGGCCGTGATCGACGCTATCCGATCACTTCAGGTTACCGTCGGCAGTAAGTGTAAATTTCTTTCTGTATTTCAATCGTTATAATCTTTATATCGATGAAGGTGGGGCTTTGCCGTATTTATCGGGGCTTATGGTTGTGGCGATATCAGAAAAGTCATTGTAATCGATAATTCGCTGCGTATCGGCAGCTAGTTCAGTTAATTCAAGTTTCTGATATGACATTAACATTATATCCAGCGCGTCCTTGGTCCAGATCGTATTCGGGAAACGTTCGATAACGGCTTTCGCACGTTTTGCTGATGAAAGCCAGGATTTTCGTTCCACATAGAACTGCGCAATCAGAATCTCTTTTTGCGCTAGCTGATTGCGTAGATAAATCATACGTTGATTTGCGTCGCCGGCATAAATGCTATTTGGGAAACGACGAACCAGTATGGCGAAATCATTAAATGCCTGTTCGAGTACAGCCGGGTCATGCCTCGATGGTTCTCGGGGGAACCATGCATCGAGTAGGCCCTGACCTCGATTGAAGTTAATTAGCCCCTTTAGGTAATACACATAATCCATATGGGGGTCACGTGGATGCAGTCGGGCAAAACGCTCAACGGCACTGGTGGCCTGATCCAGTTCGTCAAATTTATAATATGCGTAGGCGATGTCTAACTGGGCCTGTTTTGCGTATGGGTCGAAGGGATGGCGGGCTTCCAGTGATTCGAGGTGCTTTACCGCTGTCTGAAATTCAGCTGAGTCAATTGCTTGTTGAGCTTCTTCATATAATTCTTTCGCGGAATAGCCAGCGGTTTCGTCTTTATCCGCACCTGCACAGGCAAATAACATGGTTGAAATTAATACTAAAGATAGATGTCGCATACAAAGAAATTTTAGGTAGTCATTAATAATTGGTTAGAATGACACATTATAACATCGAAGAAGTATCATTCGCATCGAGGACGTATGTCTGAACCACCAATAATTAAAATTTTAACAGAAGAGTTTGCCGGTAAACGCCTGGATGTGGTGATGGCAGAGTTATTTCCTGATTATTCACGCAGTCGATTAAAGATTTGGATAGAGCAAGGACAAGTTCTGGTCAATGGAGAAAAGGCAAAACCAAAGACTAAGATGTCCGGTGATGAAGAACTGCAATTGACGGTACAGACAATCGAGTCAGAGACATCGTGTGTGGCAGAAGACATTCCGTTAAATATCGTCCATCAAGATGAATCAATCATTGTTGTAAATAAACCAGTCGGCATGGTGGTGCACCCTGCGGCAGGGCATTATTCGGGCACTTTGCAAAATGCCCTGCTGTATTTTGATGAATCTTTGGCGGCTATTCCAAGAGCTGGTATCGTTCATCGTATCG
Organism: Gammaproteobacteria bacterium; assembly: GCA_013138755.1. Classification (GTDB taxonomy): domain Bacteria; phylum Pseudomonadota; class Gammaproteobacteria; order SZUA-229; family SZUA-229. The sequence goes on along the minus strand of WTCC01000055.1, from coordinate 5,480 downwards.
ATAAAGACACGTCTGGACTCATGGTGGTTGCCAGAAATTTGAGTGCGCATAAGTATCTGGTCCATCAGATACAAAAACATGAAGTTGTCCGTGAGTATCAAGCAGTGATCCATGGGGTATTAACGAGTGGAGGTACCGTGGATCAGCCGATTGGGCGTCATCCTCGCGACCGTATAAAGATGGCGGTTAGAGAAAATGGGCGTGAAGCGGTAACACATTACCGTTTGCTTGAGCGTTTTCGTGAACATAGCCACATTAAAGTACAGCTGGAAACCGGGCGTACTCATCAGATAAGGGTCCATATGAGTCACATGCGGCATCCGATCGTCGGTGACCCTGTTTATGCAGGAAGACAGCGAGTCCCCGCTGGTGCTCAAGCTGATTTACTAGCTTTTCTACAGTCTTTTAAACGGCAGGCGCTACATGCCTGGAGACTAAGTTTTGTTCACCCGGAAAATGGTGATGATGTTTTATACGAAGCGCCGTTACCAGAAGATATGTTGCAATTAATCGGTTTATTGCAAGCGGATGTGCAGGCGCATAGCCTTGGATAGCCAGATTAATGCTTCTTATCTACCGGTAAATTTTCTAGATAATCCAGCTAATGTAAAAGCCTATATCACTTTAATCACAGGCGGTGTGAGTTCAGGTGATTACAGTGAATATAACCTGGCGGCACATGTTGGTGATGACTTAGTTGCCGTTAGCCAGAATCGTGCAAAATTAATCGATGATTTATCATTACCTTCTGAACCCGTTTGGCTAGATCAGGTGCACAGTAACAAGGCTGTCTATGTTGACGATGGGCTTTCTTTGAAATTATCTGAGAATCATCGTATACAGGCTGATGCAAGCATTACGGGAAGTAGGGGTGTGGTGTGCACAGTGTTGACAGCAGATTGCTTACCGGTTTTTTTCTGTAACCAATCTGGTACAGAGGTGGCTGTTGCACATGCCGGTTGGCGTGGACTGCATGCAGGCATTATCAGTAATACTCTGAGTAATATGAAATCTTCTGCTGACACGATATTGGTCAGTTTAGGTCCAGCAATAGGACCTGATGTATTTGAGGTAGGGGATGAGGTGAGGCAGGCGTTTGTTGATAAGGATGAATTAAACGCTTTGGCATTCATTGAAACCTCAAAAGATCAGTATTTATGTGATATCTATCGATTAGCTCGCAATGAGTTAAAAACTGCAGGTGTGAAGCAAGTAACAGGTGGTGGTTTTTGTACGTACAGCGAGCACAAACGCTTTTATTCGTATCGTAGAAACCGTGTAACAGGGCGCATGGCAAGCCTGATCTGGCTAGATTAACTAAAAAATAGGCTTAATTTACCAGCTGAAAATCATATTTTGTCTGACATGCTTCAGTTAAGTGCATGGTTCAATAGACGTCGTATATGTAACATTTATCGTATTTTAAAAATCCTGTGCTATAACAATATCATGTTTCGATAGTTTCCAGATTATCGACTCCTGTTAAACAGGAGTTTTTTAAATATGTTGAAAGTTATACTTTCAAGAATAGCTAAGTATTGTAGATGTCATGGTATTTTCTAGCCGGTTAATTATAAATAGTTTGTGTGTTTCAGCTTTGTTGTTTTCAATGAATGCTGTAGCCACAGATGATGCTTATTTAAGAATGCTGGAAGGCGAAGCTGAAGACGTATCGCTTGATAAAAGTGGCCAACTTAAAGATACAGAACAAGCTGATGAAAGTTCTAAGGAAGGCATAATAAAAAAGAACTGGACGTGGGAAGGGGATCTAGAAGGTGATATTTTGCCGTCGGGCTTAGCACAGGATGAATTCGCCTCACTTCTCCAACAAAATTTTTATGGCAGCTTTGTTTTTTATCGAAAATTGAACTCTAACGATCAAGACACAGTTTATTACAATTACACAAAAGCGTCACCTGCTGATCTTGACGCTATTAGACAAGATGTTTTAGATCATTTAAAAAGGTAGATAGGGGATATTTATGAACAAATCATTGGTTAGCGTTATTTTGGCAGCATCTGTGGCCATTTCTTTTAACGCACAGGCAAAAGAGGTTGCAGTAAAAATTACTAAAGACAAAACATACAGTACGGTTCAAGAGAACGGAAATCTGATAAAGATTTCACGTATACAAGATACGTCGCATGTTATTGACGGTTCGTTTGCAAAAACCTCACGTCCATGTCCGCCGTTTTGTATTAATCCATTAACTATCGATCCAGATGTTAAAACAGTCGCTGAGTTAGAAGTTATCAAGTTTATGGAGACTTCATTATATCGCGGTGACGGTGTGTTAATCGATGCGCGGACACCTAGCTGGTATAAAAAAGGAACTATTCCTGGTTCGGTTAACATTCCATTTACCAAGTTCGAAAAAGACGCGGACGATATTGAATTAGCTGAAATCTTTGAAAGTCTGGGTGCTGTAGAACGTGATAACGTTAATCCCGTATTACGCATCGTTGAAAATTTTGGTTTATTTGATGGTGACCTGAAGACTGAGAAATGGGATTTTTCAGATGCTAAGGAATTACTATTATGGTGTAACGGCCCTTGGTGTGGTCAATCACCACGTGCGATTCGAGGTCTGTTACAAGCAGGCTACCCAGCTGAAAAGCTTTATTACTATCGTGGTGGTATGCAGATGTGGCAGTCGCTTGGTTTGACTACTACAATGCCTAAAGACACTAGTGTTGCCACTACAGAAACAAGTGAATAGCACTAATATGTTGTAATTAGTTTAATAAAGACACATCAAAAAAGCCGCTGAAAAGCGGCTTTTTTGATGTGTGTCAATAAAGGTTCGATATCTTGTCTGCCTGTTTAATCAGTGCTTGAAAAAGTGCTATCAACCCTCATATATTAAGTAATTAAATTTATATTTTCCCGTGATAAAGATCGGGTTAGAAGAGAGAACTATTATGAGAACAGATAAATTAACGACACGATTCCAGTCTGCCTTATCGGATGCGCAGTCATTAGCCGTAGGGCGTGATAACCAATTCATCGAAGCCATGCATGTTTTGCTGGCTCTGTTAGAGCAAGATGCCAGTACGGTCAGCCAGGTGCTTTCTAGCACAGGTGTAAACGTTAACGCGTTAAACTTGAAACTTAACGAGGCGGTTGACCGTCTGCCTAAAGTTCAAGGTCATCAAGGCGATGTACAGCTATCCAATGAATTTATTCGACTATTAAATCAGACCGATAAACTGGCCCAGCAAAGAAATGATCAGTTTATATCGAGCGAATTATTCTTATTGGCATTGGTCGATGCTAAAACAGCGACCAGCGAGCTGTTGAAATCTGCGGGTGCAGATAAAGGTCAGATCGTTCAGGCGATTGAAAGTGTGCGTGGTGGTGAGTCGATCGATGATGCTAACGCAGAAGAAAATCGTCAGGCTTTGGAAAAGTATACCATCGACTTGAGTGCGCGTGCTGCAGAGGGGAAATTAGATCCCGTTATCGGACGTGATGAAGAGATTCGTCGCACCATACAGGTATTGCAACGACGCACAAAAAACAACCCGGTATTGATCGGTGAACCTGGTGTCGGTAAGACAGCGATCATCGAGGGTCTGGCGCAGCGTATCTTAAATGGCGAAGTGCCTGAAGGCTTAAAAAATAAACGTATCCTGTCTTTAGATATGGGTATGTTGATTGCGGGTGCGAAGTTCCGTGGAGAGTTTGAAGAACGACTGAAAGCAGTATTGAAAGATCTATCTCATCAGGAAGGTCAGGTTATCTTGTTTATTGATGAACTGCACACGATGGTTGGTGCCGGTAAAGCTGAAGGCGCCATGGATGCCGGTAATATGTTGAAACCAGCACTGGCACGCGGTGAGTTACATTGTGTCGGGGCAACAACCTTAGATGAATATCGGCAGTACATCGAGAAGGATGCTGCGCTCGAACGGCGTTTTCAAAAAGTACAGGTTGATGAGCCCAGTGTGGAAGATACCATTGCTATCTTACGTGGTCTAAAAGAGCGTTATGAGATACATCACAAAGTAGAAATTACTGACCCGGCAATCGTCGCCGCAGCCACATTGTCTCACCGGTATATCAGTGACCGTCAGTTGCCGGATAAAGCAATCGATTTAATCGATGAAGCAGCTAGTCGTATCCGCATGGAAATTGATTCGAAACCAGAAGTAATGGATCGCCTTGATCGTCGGATCGTGCAGCTGAAGATCGAACGCGAAGCATTGAAAAAAGATAAAGATAAAGCAACGCTACAGCGGCTTGAAAATCTTGAGCAGGAATTGGACTCTTTAGAAAAAGAATATAGCGACTTTGATGAACAATGGATAGCAGAAAAACTTATCGTACAGGGTTCGTCAAAGCTGAAAGAAGAACTGGAAGCGGCAAAGCTTGAGCTTGAGTCAGCGCATCGTGAAAGTGATCTGGCCCGCATGTCTGAATTACAGTATGGCCTGATCCCAGAACTTGAAGCACAGATCTCACAGGTGGCAGAAGCTGAACTGGCGCGTGATCATAAGTCGCAATTGATTCGTAATAAAGTTAACAGCGAAGAGATAGCTGAGGTCGTTGCACGGTGGACGGGTATTCCTGTCAGCAAGATGATGGAGGGTGATAAGGAGAAATTGCTTCGGATGGAAGAAGAGATTAGTTCGCAAGTTGTCGGTCAGGAAGAGGCTGTTACCGCGGTTTCTAATGCTATACGTCGTTCGCGTGCAGGTTTATCTGATCCCAGCAAGCCTAATGGTTCATTTATGTTTTTTGGTCCAACAGGGGTTGGTAAAACTGAATTAACTAAAGCGCTAGCCAACTTCATGTTTGATAGTGATGACGCCATGATTCGACTGGACATGTCTGAATACATGGAGAAGCATTCTGTATCCAGATTAATCGGTGCGCCTCCTGGTTATGTCGGTTATGAAGAAGGTGGTCATCTAACTGAAGCAGTCAGACGCAAGCCTTATTCCGTTATTTTACTGGATGAGATAGAGAAGGCGCATCCTGATGTATTTAACATCTTATTGCAGGTGTTAGATGATGGTCGTCTAACGGATAGTCAGGGTCGTACTGTGGACTTTAAAAACACAGTTATCATCATGACGTCTAATCTGGGGTCGCAGCAGATTCAGGAGCTGTCAGCTAAGAATGATTATGAGGGTATGAAACAAGTTGTGATGGATATTGTTTCACAACACTTCCGACCTGAATTTATCAATCGTGTTGATGAAACTGTTGTGTTTCATCCATTAGGTCAAGAACAGATAAGAGAGATTGCCAAAATTCAAATGCAACATCTGGAAGCACGCTTACAGGAACAGGATTTCACATTGCAGATTTCAGATGAAGCGATTGATGTGCTTGGTGAGGCCGGGTTTGATCCAGTGTATGGCGCGCGTCCTCTGAAACGTGCGATACAGCAATATCTGGAAAATCCACTAGCACAGATGATCCTGAATGGTGATTACATGCCAGGGGATGTTATTAATATCGTGGCTAAAGA
>WTCC01000233.1 GCA_013138755.1 Gammaproteobacteria bacterium | reverse complement strand
CGATGTATGCCCGACAGATTCGTTAAATTTTAAATTCAAAGGGCTGGATAAGTTTCTTTGATTTTTATGTATTGTACTAATGAGGTTATTAACTATGCGACATGTTATTGCAGGTCACGCTATGAATACGTCCCTGTAAGCTCGACAGCAGCATCCGACCACCACGGACGGTGGAAGTGCAGGTTTTGCAGGAGCAAAAAACTTGCCCTGCTGCTGACGGACCTGCAATAACATGTCGCATAATCAACGTACTTATTAGTATTCCCGGATCTGGTAATGATTAACTTCTCAAACGTAGAAAAAAGCTTTCGGCGCAACGCTGTGCTTAAAGGTATCAACCTGAAAATTGCGCGTGGTCAGCGTGTCGCGCTGGTAGGTTCTAATGGCGCTGGTAAAACTACGTTAATAAGATGCCTGTTAGGTGAATACAACTGCAAGGGAGAAGTCACCATTGATGATATGGATCCCAGGGAACACCGCCAGCAGGTATTATTAAAAGTTGGTTTTGTACCACAGTTACCGCCGCCCCTTAGAATGCCGGTGGGACAATTAATCCAGTTTGCCTCCAGTCTGTGTAATTCCGATCCGGAAGAAATGCATGATGTCGCTGATATGCTCGGCTTTGATGCGCGTCATTTCAGGCACCAGCCTTTTGTAAAGTTATCCGGTGGGCAAAAACAGAAACTATTGATCGCCGTGGCTCTGGGCAGAGAGTGCGAATTACTGGTGATGGATGAACCGGCAGCAAATCTTGACCCTGAAGCCAGGCATATACTATTCAAGTTACTGGCAGAAAAGCAGGAGTCTTCAGCCATGTTGATTTCCAGTCATCGCCTTGATGAGGTTGCCTCCCTGGTTAACCGGGTGGTAGAAATGGATCTGGGTAAAATTGTACTGGATGATAAAGTCGCTGACCTGGTCGATATGTCCAGCCAGTTAAGCTGTCGTGTGCGCATGATAAAACCAGAGCAGGCTTTTGCTAAAGCTTTGACAGAATGGGGTTTTAGCAAACAATCGGATGATGTCAGCTGGAACGGGTTTATTGCAGGGCCTGACAGGTTACGGTTTTTAGGCATGCTGTCACGTTATGCAGCATTATTAGCCGACATCGAAATGCATGAAGCCGAAACATATGAAGCTGAAACATCAGGGGTGAATGCACATGCAAATGGCGGCCATACAAAAGACGAGATAAACAATGTTGCATAGATGCCATTATATTTTTCTTTTTGCAACACTTGCCCTGGTCTTATCCGCCTGTTCAGGAGAGCCGGAAACCGGTCCAGTGGAAGTGAAGTGGGATCAGAACAACTGTGAGCGTTGTCGTATGATGCTAAGTGATCGGAACTTTGCCGCGCAAATACGTTATTTTCCCGAAGCTAAAAGATCAAGGGTTGTGAAATTTGATGACATCGGTTGTGCCGTCTTATGGTTAAAAAATCAACAATGGAAAGATGACCCTGAAACACAGATATGGGTGGCCGATTTTCGTAGTGGCGAGTGGATAGATGCCAGAAAAGCCACTTATATACGCAAAAATAATTCACCCATGGGATATGATCTGGGCGCGCATGCTGAAGCTGATCCGGAAGGATTAAATTTTGCCGAAGCTAAACAACACATTGAACAGGTTGAAAAAAAATACAATGTCCATGGCAAACAACATCAGCACATGCAGCCCATGAAAGATCAGTCACAGGATTTAAAACAACAGGGTCTGACTCGGGAGTCCCAGGCTCGTGAGGGAGAGCAGCAATGAATCATCTCTGGTTAACCGCCTATAGCGATATCATCGAATCATTGCGTGCGCGCTGGTTTATGGTGTATTCAATGGTGTTTGGCGGTATTGTTGTCATCCTGTTTGCTTTTGGTCTCTCTGAATCAAGAATCATGGGCTTTACCGGCTTATCACGCGTGCTGGTAACTTATATCCAGCTCTCCATGGCGATATTACCGATATTTGTACTGATAACGACCGTGCGCTCGGTAGCAGGGGACAGGGAAGCAGGTATTTTCGAGTACATGTTATCTTTGCCTGTATCTTTAGCTGCCTGGTTTTGGGGCAGGTTTTTCGGGCGTTTTATTGTCGTGTTTTTGCCCGTATTTGTTGCCATGCTGGGCGCAGTTATATGGGGAGTAGTGAAAGGTTCTGAGATTCCCTGGAATTTGTTTATTTTCTATACTGGCCTGTTAATGGCATTAGCCTGGTGTTTTCTCGGTATCGGCATGCTCATTTCAACCCTGGCCAGATCATCGGATGTGGCCCAGGGCGCCGCGTTTATAATCTGGTTAATATTGTTATTATTCCTTGATCTGATTCTCCTGGGCATAATGATTCAGGAACATTTACCACCGGAAACCGCAGTCGCTATTGCACTGGCAAACCCGATGCAGGTCTTTCGTACGGCAACCATGATGTTATTTGATCCGCAACTGGTACTGCTAGGGCCGACAGCCTATGTCATCCTGGATAATTTTTCTCAGGCAGGTTATATCGCTTATGCAATCATATACCCTATGGTCTTTGGAACCCTGTGTGCGAGCCTGGGTTATTTCTTTTTTAAGCGTAGCGATTTACCATGAGAGCTTTGCACGAAGTGTCTATAAATTATGAACTATAAAACATTACTATTTTTACCTTTTTTTATTTTACTATCAATTTCGCCTGGTGCTTTTGCTGCGCAGGCAGCATCCGATTCACAGTTAAATTCTATCGCTGAACTCGGCAGGTTGAATGGCGTGGCTTTGCAGTGCAGTTATACAACTCAGATGCAGCAGATCAAACAGGCGCTGGTATTAAACCTGCCAAAACAACGGGCGTTGGGAGAATGGTTTGAGAATAAAACTAATGATTCTTTTATGGCATTCATGACATCAAATGCCAGTTGCCCGTCGGCCGTTGATTTTATGCAAGAAGTAAATGCAGCGATTATTACCCTGGAATCTGAATTTAAGAAATGAGTATCCCTGACCGCTATCATTGTGGCTACCGATACAAGTGTACTGCTATATGAAATTACTCTTTGTCTTTTTATTGCTGGTCGTCAGTTCAGTTTCCTCGGCAAGCAGCAATCCGT
>WTCC01000355.1 GCA_013138755.1 Gammaproteobacteria bacterium | reverse complement strand
CAGCACCGTCCGCAGGCATCTATCGAATATCTCTCATCTCAACGCGCACCTTGGCACCCGAAAAAACGTTAATGAGCAGGCACTATCCGCACAAGAGATCAGCAAGTTTTTGAAAGATTATCCAGCGAAGGCTCTGAACCGGCGGGGAGCGTTGGACAAACATGTGGCCTGCGTAAAGAGTTCGGTCAACCGACTGATCGATTACCTTCGTGGATCTGGTCGATTTGAGACCTTTGCCCAGACGCCAGCGTACCTGTCCCTTTTGGAGGAATACCTTAAATGGCTCAAGGAATGCCAATACGCTGCCCCTGAAACAATCGAGCTGCGCGCCCATAGCGTTGTTCAATTCCTGAAATGGTTGGGGCCGCACGCCACTTCCAGTGGCTGCTCACAGCTGACCCCCGAGGCGGTGGAAGACTTTTTTTTAGGCTATGCCGAGGATAAGGGACGCGCAACCCGACGCCAGATGCAGGCGGGTTTACGTACATTTTTCCGATTCTGTCTGTTTAAAGGATATATCCAACAGCCACTGGATCTTGCTGTGCCAAAACTACGCACTTACAAACTGTCAACGGTGGCGCGAGGTCTGAGTGAGGAACAGTCGCTTAAGTTGCTTGGGTGCATCAACCGGCACAGCCCAGCTGGACGACGCGATTATGCGATCTGCCAACTGCTCTATAGCTATGGCGTGCGGGGCGGCCAAGTTCGGGCATTGTGTCTTGAAGATATCGACTGGGATGGGAATCAGATCCTGTTCAGAGCTTTAAAACACGGCAAGGATGTGTTGTTACCGCTGACCCGCAAGGTAGGAATAAGCCTGATCGATTATCTGCAAAACACCCGCCCTTGTTGTTCAGCTCCTCATGTCTTTTTGACATTACGTGCGCCTTACCATGCGCTCAACAGCAGCAACGTATTATCAAACATCATTGAACGCTACATCCGAGCGGCGGGTATTGAGATCGCAAGTAAGGGCTCACATGTCTTTCGCCACGGCTTCGCCACCCGGATGCTGGCGCAGGAGCACTCACTCAAGGCCATTGCCGATGTGCTCGGACACCGACACCTGGCAAGCACATTCATCTATACCAAGGTCGATTTCAAGCACTTGAAACAAGTTGCGCTGCCCTGGCCTGGGGAGGTACTGTCATGAAAGAGACAAGCTTTAAAAGTTCCCTGGCCAGGTTGATCTGCCGCTTGATCGAGCTACGTCAAATCACGGGTTCTGATTACCATGGACAAACACTGCTGCTACGTTACTTTGACCGTTTTTTAGTCGAACAAAAATTTACCGGTATTCGCCTGACGCGGGAAATTATCGAGGCCTATGATAAAACACTTTCACACCTTGCGCCGCGTGGACGGGCTAATCGGATGTGCGTGGTCAGGCAGCTGTGCGAATACCTTAGCCGAAGTGATCCCCTGGCCTTTGTGCCTGAGCCCTTGAGAACGCCCTCTTCACGGGCCACCTTCGCGCCCTACATCTATCGCCAGGACGAGGTTCGAGCCTTATTAATCGCCTCCGCCAGTCTGGCACCACAAGGTTCGCTCAGAGGTCCTACCATGCAAACGCTGTTGGGACTGCTCTATAGCACGGGTATCAGGATATCAGAGGCGACGGGCTTGAACCTTGCCGATTTTTACCAGGATGAAAAGCGCCTTTTTATTGCCAAAGGCAAGTTTCGCAAGGCTCGTTGGGTACCAATAAGCCCATCAACCACCGTGGCACTCTCGTGGTACGTGGATCGGCGTCGGAAAATGAAACCAAACTTGGCGGACTCGCCGCTATTTTTGAACTTACGCCACCGCCGTTTACATTATTGTACGGTTAATCACTGTTTCCATGATCTGCTCGATCATTGTGACATTGGCCACACCGGGTGCCGTCCACGGCTGCATGATTTACGGCATACATTTGCGATTCACCGGCTGCTTGGCTGGTATCGAGACGGGGATGATATCAACGCAAGGCTGGCGTGGCTAGCCACTTATATGGGCCATGTGGACATACATTCCACCCAGGTTTATTTGCACCCCACCGCTGAATTACTCGAACAGGTCAATGACCGCTTTCACCGCCATTACTTACAACATATCCATCTACAGGGTACCACCACTTACGGAGCCATCTCATGACACATTCACTAGCCAACTTTATGAAATCGTTCTTCAGTCATTACCTGCCCGTGCAAAGGGGCTTGTCGAGCAACACCATCGCCTCCTATCGCGATGCGATCAGGCTGATACTTTGCTTTGTCGCCGAGCAGATCAAAAAATCGGTGGATGCACTCGATGTCGAAGACCTCACAGAAACCGTGGTGCTCGACTTTCTGGATTTTCTGCAACAGCAGCGTGGCTGCTCGCCACAAACCCGCAATGCCCGATTGGCGGCCATCCGTAGCCTGTTTGCCTTCATTGCAAGAACACAGCCCGAGTTGCTTGCCCAATGCCAACAGATACGTGCCATTCCGCTTAAACGCACCGAACATGTCAGTGTCGATTACCTGGAAGAAGATGAATTACAGGCACTGATGGATGTGCTAGATCCTGATACACGCACCGGTGTACGTGATCAGGCGCTGTTGTTGCTGCTCTACAATACCGGTGCGCGGGTCAGTGAGATTGTGACGCTTAAGCTTGATGGTCTACGTTTAAATGGCAATGCTCAAGTCAATTTAAAAGGTAAAGGCGACAAACATCGCAGTTGTCCATTATGGCCTGAGACGGTCAGCGCAATCAATGATTACCTCAAACAACGCAACCCCAGGCAAGCTGAAACTCAGAATCTGTTCCTTAACGCCAATGGCGCACCGATTACACGCTTTGGCATACGTTATGTTATCGGCAAATATGCTGCTATGGCGGGTGAACAATGCCCATCGCTCAAGAGCAAGACGGTTACCCCGCACACCCTTCGTCATACCACCGCGATGCACCTGCTGCGTGCTGGAAACGACATTAACATGGTGAGCTATTGGTTAGGACATGCCGACATCAATACGACACATGTCTATCTGGAAATCGACATGGAGATGAAGCGTAAAATGATTGAAAAAACGGATGCACCGAACATCCGAGAAAAAAAGCCCTGGCATGAACCCGGAATACTTGAGTGGTTGAATAGTCTGGGCAAGCGCCCTGAATTATGTGGAGTAAATCGAGGTGTAATGAACAAAACTGCAAGGGTGGCTGGGGTTAACTTCACATAATTTGGTACTTCACATTACACTATCATGTGACGCTACATATTAATTCTGAACAGGCCTTATCCTGGTCGGTGTTGGAGGTGGTCGAACACTGGCATCGTTTATTCAAAGGCAGTTTATTATCACAACGTTTTTTCCAGGGTGAGGCACTGAGTAAAGCAGAACGAGACGCCTTATCCGATCAGGTGAATGAATGGCGCGAACGCCTGATGTCGATCAGCTGGTTTATGCGCTGTATCAACGAGCCTATTGCCAGGCAGGCTAACCATGAGGATAAGGTCACCGGCCGTTTCTGGGAGGGCCGTTTTAAATCTCAAGCACTGCTGGATGAAAAAGCACTGGCAGCCTGCATGGTTTATGTTGACCTTAATCCGATTCGTGCAAGGATGGCAGCGTCACCAGAACAATCCGATCACACCTCCATCAAACAACGTATTGAACAGGTATTAAAAACAAAACAGGCTTATCTACCAGAGCAGCAACCTGATTCATTATTCCCATTTGCCGGTTATCCCAGAGAAAACATGCCTGAAGGGCTACCGTTCAGACTGTCTGATTACCTTGAGCTGGTGGACTGGAGCGGGCGCATCATTCGTGAAGACAAGAAAGGTTATATCCCTGACCACCTGCCGACTATCTTACAGCGACTGGACATGGATGCCAGGCACTGGATTTACCTTAGCAAAAATTTTGAGCAACCCTTTAAGAATCTGGTTGGCGCTGCACATCTTGTTCGCAAAACCTGTGAAGATATCGGCAGGAACTGGGTGCACGGTATTAGCCAGTGTGAAAGATTATTCTCCAGTGGTTAATCCCTTCTCTACAAAAAAACAAAGTGAGCTTGAAAAAAACCAGTTCAGGGTTTTCTATTACCTGGATTTAATTTATTTATAGCTGCGCAG
>WTCC01000044.1 GCA_013138755.1 Gammaproteobacteria bacterium | reverse complement strand
GTGCCTGTCGTCATGGTCATCAGCTTGGTATGGACGATCTGTTCTTCTACAAGCTGGTTCAGCCCTTAGTTGAAGTGATGGGTGAGGCTTATCCTGAGTTAACGAAAGCGCAAGCTAATGTCGAACGTTTGCTAAAGCTGGAAGAAGAGCGTTTTGCTGAAACACTCGATCATGGCATGAAAATTCTGGAAGAAGATATCAAGCAGCTGAAGGATAAGGTTATCACTGGTGACACTCTATTTAAGCTTTATGATACCTACGGTTTTCCCGTGGACTTAACGGCCGACATCGCGCGTGAACGTGGCCTGGAGATCGATGAAGTCGGTTTTGAAGCCTGTATGGAAGCTCAGCGTGAACGTGGTCGCAGTGCCAGCCAGTTTGGTGTCGACTACAACAAAGATATCCAGATTGATAGTGATACCGTTTTTACTGGTTATGATCAGATTATACAGAGCAGTGCTGTAGTCGAACTTTTTGCGGGTGCAGATTCTGTTGATGCCTTAGCCGAAGGTCAGCAAGGTATAGTCGTGTTAAGTGAGACTGCATTTTATGGCGAGTCTGGTGGGCAAGTTGGTGATACCGGTTTGTTAACATCAGCGAGTGTTAAGTTCATCGTTAAAGATACGCAAAAACAAGGCAAGAGCATACTGCACATCGGTGAAGTGATCTCAGGTACAGTTACAAAAGGTGATGAACTAACAGCTGAGATTGACTTTGAAAGTCGACAAGCCATCAGCCGCAATCACTCTGCAACACATCTCATGCATGCAGCACTACAAAAAGTTTTAGGTGATCATGTCTCGCAGAAAGGTTCCTTAGTCGACGCTGATAAGCTGCGTTTTGACTTCGCACATTTTGAGCCGGTAAAAGCGGAAGAGTTGAAACGTATAGAACAAATGGTTAATTTGCAAATACGTGGTAATAGCTCAGCGCAAGCAAAAGAGATGGATCTGGAAGCGGCTAAAGCGTCAGGTGCGATGGCATTGTTCGGTGAGAAATACGATGATGTTGTGCGAGTCGTGTCGATGGGAGACGATGGTTTTTCAACCGAGTTATGTGGTGGTGTCCATGTCGATCGGGTAGGTGATATCGGCTTCTTTAAAATCACTACAGAATCAGGTATTGCATCGGGTGTGCGTCGTATCGAAGCGGTAACGGGTCAAGGTGCTGTGGATTGGGTAGAGGCAAAAGAAACGCAACTCGATAGTTTGGCTCAATTACTAAAAAGCAGTCGTGATGAAGTGAATAGCAAGGTCGAACAACTGATCGTAAAGCTGAAGGCTCAGGAGAAAGAGCTGACACAACTCAAAGGCAAGATGGCTTCGCAAGCAGGCGATGATCTAAGTAGTCAGGCAGAAGATATTGCTGGTATTAAAGTATTAACTGCACATCTTGACGGTGTTGATATTAATACATTGCGAGATACTCTGGATCAACTGAAGAATAAGTTAGGCACGGCTGCAATAGTGCTGGCAAGTGCGAGCGGCGATAAGGTGACATTGATTGCTGGTGTAACCAAAGATATAACGAAAACGATTAAAGCGGGTGACCTGGTGAATATCGCTGCTGCAGAAGTTGGTGGTAAAGGTGGTGGACGTCCTGATATGGCACAGGCTGGCGGTAGTAACCCAGCCGCAATTCCACAGGCATTAGCGGCAGCCAAAAGCTGGCTGCAAAGCCAGTTATAAATTTCTGCAAATCAGTAAAAAATTAAGTAAATATTGATTAGTAGGGCGGGCATTGTCTGCCATTATTGTATTGCGTGTTTCATTGTTTATTGTCGGACAATGACCGACCTACATTGCTGGTGGTAGTAATCCTGAAGCCATACTTCAGACGTTAGATGCAACCAGGAACTGGTTGCAGGAACAACTTTAAGAGAATTGAGCATCTACAGGTAAATGCGGGTGAATACAAACTTAAAAAGATGTAAAGATTAGAAACTTAGCCGCGAAGAACGCAAAATACGCGAATAAATTCTTTAATTTTTTTAAATTGCGTATTTTGCGTTCTTCGCGGCAAAATATTTAGTTTTATCTTTCCATAACTTATTGATTCATTGCAAGAATTAGACATAACTTATATACTTCACGCTTCTTACATCTGCAAAAATAAACATGGCTCTCATCGTTAAAAAATACGGCGGTACATCAGTCGGCACTATCGAAAAAATCGGTATCGTTGCGGATAAAGTGGTTGCGTGTGCTAAAAATGGTGACAAAGTAGTGGTTGCTGTTTCTGCGATGAGTGGTGAAACAAATCGTTTACTCGCCCTGGCAAATGACATCAGTGGAAAGTCTCATGCGCGTGAGCTTGACGTAATCATCTCTACTGGCGAACAAGTTACTATTGCATTACTGACTATGGCAATACTTGATCGTGGTTGCGATGCGCGGTCGTACACTGGTGCTCAGATCCGCATGGTGACCGATGATGTTCATGGTAAAGCGCGTATCAAAGAAATTCAATGCGACAAAATGAAAGCAGATTTAGATGCAGGTCGTATCGTCGTTGTTGCCGGTTTTCAGGGTGTCGACGAAAACGGCAATATCACAACGCTTGGACGGGGTGGGTCGGATACCACAGCTGTTGCGATTGCAGCGGCTTTAAATGCGGATGAATGCCAGATCTATACCGATGTAGACGGGGTTTATACAACAGACCCACGCGTTGAACCGAAAGCGAGAAAATTAGATCATATAACTTTTGAAGAGATGCTGGAAATGGCCAGCCTGGGCTCGAAAGTATTACAGATTCGTTCAGTCGAATTTGCTGGTAAATATAATGTCCCATTACGTGTGCTGCATTCTTTTGAAGAAGGTGAAGGTACACTTATTGCACTGGAGGATGATGACGTGGAACAAGCAGTAATTTCAGGCATCGCGTTTAATCGTGATGAGGCGCAGCTAACCATCAATGGTGTGCCCGATCAGCCAGGTGTGGCTTCAAAGATATTAGGTCCGGTGACCGATGCCAATATCGAAATTGACATGATCGTGCAGAATACATCGGAAGAAGGGCATACAGATTTTACTTTTACCGTGCATCGTAATGACTATGAAAAAGCGCACGCTTTGATGGAAAAAGTGTCTGCAGAGTTAGGCGCGAAGAAGATGAAAGGTGATGACGCTATCGTTAAAATCTCATTAGTTGGAGTAGGTATGCGATCGCATGCAGGTATCGCAAATACCATGTTTGATACTTTAGCTAAAGAAAACATAAACATACGTATGATTTCAACATCTGAGATTAAGATTTCGGTCGTTGTTGATGAAAAATACCTGGAATTAGGCGTTCGTTCTTTACACGATGCTTTTGGACTTGATAGTGACGGACAGCTAAAAAATATGTAATATTGGGGCTATATCGGTCCTAGGATATAACACCGTGCTTCAGGTGTATAAAAAGGAGTAGGTGGTAAGAACGTGATCACACGCGCTGTTCATGTTTCTTACTTATATAAAGTAATACGACATGGAGAATGGATATGTTGATATTAACTAGACGAGTAGGCGAAACATTAATGATTGGTGATGACGTTACTGTGACCGTACTCGGCGTGAAAGGTAATCAGGTAAGAATTGGCATCAACGCGCCAAAAGAAGTTGCTGTGCATCGTGAAGAGATTTACGAGCGTATCAGGGCTGAACAAAGTGAGGGAGAAACGGCTGAATAAGTTTTTTTAAATCGCTTTACCTGTAAACAGAAGACAGGTATGCTTCGCACCCGATGTGACGATGCATATCTGTTTTTTTTATGCATAAAAACAATTAGTTAGAAATCACGGAGAAATGGCCGACAAAATTGACGGGATCAATTTTGAACAGCCGAAGGCTGGCCTCGGAGGGGTGAAGCACAGGAGTGCGGAATAATGGCTGATTAAATCGTTGGAACGATTTAACATGTTTGCGAATTTTGCAAACACCCGAAGGGCGTAGGGCATGCCTACATGGATGTAGGTAGTAGAGCAATGCAGGAGCAATTGCCGAGGAGCCCGGAGTAACGCGTGTTCCGTCAGGGGTGCGTCTGGTATATGCAGATACTGGATTGTTACAAAAAGATACAATTTAAAAGTTTAGGAGAAATGGCCGAGCGGCTGAAGGCGCGCCCCTGCTAAGGGTGTATAGGGTTTATAGCTCTATCGAGGGTTCGA
>WTCC01000218.1 GCA_013138755.1 Gammaproteobacteria bacterium | reverse complement strand
TATCTGGTCATAAAAAAACCATGGCCATCAATGTTGAGAACCATCTGGGGCGACGATCAACGTTACATCGATACTTACTACCCCAAGTTTGATGGCAAATATTACTTAGCTGGCGACAGCGCACGTCGTGACGCTGATGGTTACTTCTGGATCATGGGAAGAATCGATGACGTATTAAATGTAGCCGGTCATCGTCTCGGCACCATGGAAGTAGAATCGGCGCTGGTTGCACATGAAGCCGTCGTGGAAGCCGCTGTCGTCGGTCGACCACACGATGTAAAAGGAGAAGCCATCGTCGCTTTTGTTATCTGCAAAGGTGACCGCCCTGTCGGTGAAGAAGCTGAGAAGATGGAAGCTGATCTGCGTAACTGGGTAGGTGAGCAGATTGGCCCTATCGCTAAACCAGACGAAATCCGGTTTGCCGATGGCTTACCTAAAACGCGATCGGGTAAGATCATGCGCCGGTTATTGAGAACCATCGCAGCCGGTGAAGAGATTACCTCAGATATTTCAACACTTGAAAATGAAGCGGTTGTCGCACAGCTTCAAGGGGAAGCATAAACCTGCTTTTCCATGAGAGATAAAATATTCAAATACCTCGGTGTTGAGCTGTACCATGTCAGTCACACTGAAAAACTGGTTTCAGCACTCGGTGCCTTCTTAGGCATCCTGCTGATTTTTTACACCAGCAATTATTTTATTTCTGGCACCGCTTCACATCTGATCGTTGCCTCCATGGGCGCGTCTGCTGTACTGCTGTTTGCCGTACCTCATGGCCGTCTATCGCAACCATGGTCACTTATCGGCGGGCACTTAATATCAGCCCTGATCGGCGTAAGCTGCGCGATGCTCATCCCAGACACCGTTATCGCCGCCTCCGTCGCTGTAGGCTTGTCTGTCGGCGCGATGTACTACCTGCATTGCATCCACCCACCCGGGGGCGCCACTGCATTATCTGCTGTGGTGGGCGGCGCAGAAATTCATCAGATGGGCTATCAGTTCCTGCTCACTCCTGTTCTCATCAACGTACTGGTCATACTCTGTGTCGCCGTTTTCTTTAATTACTTTTTAAAGTGGCGTCGCTACCCGACCTCTCAAGCAATAAAACCCACCGAAATCAGTAGCAGATCCGAAGATTCAAGCACAGAATACACATACGGATCTATTACACACGAAGACTTTGTCTACGCACTCAGTGAATTCGAGTCCTATATCGATATCTCTGAAAACGACCTGCTAAGCATCTATGAACTGGTCACCAAACGCCACAGTAGAACCGCCATCAATTATCAGGAACTCGTGCCGGGACATTTTTATAGCAATGGTGCCCACGGTGATCTCTGGTCCGTTCGAGCCATCGTCGACTGGACCGAAGCAAATGAATCAGGTGAAGAAGAACTGATCTACAAAACGGTAGCAGGTGCTAACCGACGCAGCACTGGTGTAATGACAAAAAATGAATTTTCGAGATGGGCCAAACACGAAGTGGTCCGCGACGAAGGAAACTGGCACCGTGTAGATAAAACCACTGACAGCTAGTTTCAATGCCACTCTCTACCAATGAAGCTTCAGATTAAAGTCATACCCTCATCGTCAAAAGATTGCATTGTCGGTTGGCTAGAAGATACCCTCAAGATAAAAGTAAAAGCTCCAGCAGATAAAGGTAAAGCAAATAAAGCGGTCATCAAGGTGCTGGAAGAATCATTATCACTACCCAGAGGCAGCGTCATTATTAAGAGCGGACTAACCTCTTGCCTAAAAACAATAAACATAAACGTTGATAACGACAACGATATCAGAGAGAGATTAGCGCGATTACCTAAGCAGTAATCTATACAATTTTTACACGTAAAATACTATCATATTCATAACGTTGCAATAACTATCTAATGTTAATTATATAAACAATAATTGCCTTTAATAGTCCACAGCAGTAGAATATTTTTTATTGCAGGTGCGATTATGTCAGCTATTCTTTTCGATCTTGACGGCGTGTTGTACGAAGGCGACCGGGCCATACCCGGTGCTGCCGATGCGGTTAACTGGTTTATAAAGAAAGACATCCCTCACCTGTTTCTTACTAACACCTCATCTAAATCACGTAACGCACTGGTAGAAAAATTAACTGACCTTGGCATCGAATCAAGTATAGAAAACTTCCTCACACCGCCTGTTGCTGCACAGCAATATTTACAAAAACATAACATAAGCAACATTGCTCTGTTCGTTCCCGAAGTAACTGCCGAGGAGTTTTCTAATTTTGAATTAGTCGCAGACCAAAACATCACTACCAATGAAAATATCGACGCAATCATCATAGGCGACTTAGGTGACCAATGGACATTCAACATAATGAATAACATTTTTCGATTATTAATCGATAATCCACAGGCAAAGTTAATCGCATTAGGCATGACACGTTACTGGAAAACAACTAAAGGCTTACAGCTGGACGTAGGACCGATGATAAAAGCATTTGAGTATGCCACCGGCGTCAATGCCATCGTCACCGGAAAACCTGCTGTAGAATTCTTCCAGGCAGCAACTGCTCTGTTAGACAACCAGGAAAATATCGTAATGATAGGTGACGACATCCGTGGCGATATCAGGGCATCTCAAGATGCTGGCTTAACAGCCATACAAGTACGTACAGGTAAATTCACTGAAATTGACCTTAGTTTAGGTATAACACCAGATGCCATTCTGGACTCAATCGCCCTGCTGCCAGAATGGTGGAAAAAGAATATGTGAATCACACAAGTATCGTAATCATGTCCAGCCTGATACGTAAAGCTTTGGCGTCTTGAGTATCCACCACTAAAAACTCTTCTTTGTCTTTTACCAGGATGTCTTTTGGTAGAATCTTATCAGTATGGCTGGCACCAGCACTATCAACCCATCGAATAGTCAGGTGTTTTCCATGCATGATGGCGATTTCATATTCATCATGTAACGAACAGGCTATAGGCTTATAAGATGCATCCATGTACACATCTTAATCTCTCAATTAAAAAAAGAAAGTCTCGCCCACAGTACTGGCGACGATGAGCACACGTGATATCGTTAAAAATCAATAATTCTTAACGATTGCTTCAGCTGGAATTGCCTTCGGCTATACAAACGACAGATTCACATGCGCCCTGATAATAAAAATCGCTGCATTTAATTGT
Source organism: Gammaproteobacteria bacterium (assembly GCA_013138755.1). Taxonomy (GTDB): domain Bacteria; phylum Pseudomonadota; class Gammaproteobacteria; order SZUA-229; family SZUA-229. Next base: position 5,060 of record WTCC01000218.1, on the reverse strand, counting down.
CCTCAATCGAGTGAGCGAACACACTTCAAGGCACGCTGCAGATTGCGACTAGTGGACCGACTCTTTTCTGACTCATCAAACAGCCATCTAGCAAAACTACAGAGATAAATTCCGGTAATACAGACCTCTTCGACAATCCTGTGAAAATTTTCAGCTTTTAATAGTGCCGCTTCACGAAACCATTGCACCGTTCGGCTAATACGAAGAAGCCCTAGCACTTGCAGGTGAATATGACCAAATTCGAATTTATAATACAACATCTGTCGGGTCACCCTACGGTGCTCACTCATGGATAAGAACCACAACATGATGACTTGATGAAGTCTTTCTCTCGGTGTCAGTCTGGCAAATTCTGATGATGCCTTGTTAGATAGTACGGCACTGTCTGCGCGATCAAACCATGCTTCGACGAGATCATCTTTCTGTGGATAACACGCCTTTACCTCATCCAGAGAGATAGCCAGAGTGCTGGCGACCTGATACAGGCGAATGGCCTCCCAACCGCTGCTCTCAGCCTGTTCGAGCGCAGCATTAAGTATCTGTTCAGCTCGTGCAGATGGTTCTACCATAACGACCACCACTGTTTATGCATATACTAAATTGTAAGGAAATCAGTAGGAATATAAAGGGGTAACTAAGAATTAACCCTACTTAAACAAATGAAATAAAAGGAATCCAATAGCTTTCATTTCAAATATATTTGCGACAATTTTACTTAGAGGATTCTGTATTGTCGGCTGCTTGAGAACTCCATGCTTCATAACAGTCAGGACCACAGAAATAGAATACATACTCTGCTGCCTCTTCACTCTTCGCTTCTGATACGGGAATTTCTCTCATGCAGACATCACAAGCTATCTGTACGTCAGACAATGAATTTTCATTACTAATCATCACACACCTCCTATGAAAGAAGTATAAAAAGTATACCTCCACATCACCTTAAAATTCAACACGAATTTATCTAAACAAAGTATGATTTTCAAAAAATGATAATCATAATAAACCAGTGTAGACTTAATTGATGGATGAGTTTTTCAATATCAGCAGCCAACACGATACTACACAGGCGGTAATAAACGACTGTGTCAAGCAACTCGAAGCATCACCAGCAGAGGCGAATTTTGGTTTTATCTATGCCACTGATACCATGACACCAGTTTTTCCAGAGCTGGTAAAACAGTGTAAGGAAGTAACCGGTATCGAGCATTGGATTGGAACGATAGGTCTCGGTGTGATCGCTCCAGATCTGGAATTATATGATATGCCGGCAGTTAGTATCATGCTGGCAAATTTTGATGAAAATGAATTCACCATAGTGCCATCGATTAGCAGATCTAGTGACATAGCCCCCAACTTACATTGGCCTCGACAATTCACCACAAATTTTGGCATCCTGCATGGTGACCCATTCAACGAACAAACACAGAACCTGATCGAAGACATACAACAACAAATCGATAATGGGTTCATCGTCGGTGGTCTGACCGCGTCTCGCGACAAACACTATCAAGTTGCTAATGATGTAGTCAGTGGCGGCATCTCTGGCGTACTATTTTCAGAAAACATTAACGTGATAACCAATTTGAGTCAGGGTTGCCGTCCTGTCGGTGAAAAGCACATGATTACCAAAGCACAAGAAAATGTCGCTTTCACACTCGACAAGAAACCCGCACTGGATGTACTCATGCGAGACATGCAGATTAATGACTACCAGGAGCTCGATAAAAAATCGAGCGAAGTCTATGTCGGCATGTGCATTCCTGACAGCGACAAACGTGACTACACCATACGCAACCTCGTCGGTCTCGACCCTGAACACAGCATATTTGCTATAAACGATTACTTAAACGAAGGAGATGAAATCGTCTTTTGCAAACGCACAGTACAAACCGCTGTCGATGACATGCAACACATGCTCGACAATATTGCCGGACGATTAAAAAACAAGCCTAAAGGCGGTATCTATATTTCCTGCCTGGGTCGGGGCCGTGAACAATTTGGTAATGATTCGGAAGAAGTAAAGATGATACAAAAAACTTTAGGTGACTTTCCGCTAACCGGTTTTTTTGCCAATGGTGAAATTCATCATAATAAGCTTTACGGCTACACCGGTGTACTTACTTTATTTATTTGAACCTTATGACTAAATTGTTCTGAAAATTATTTACTCACGCTTCCAGCCCTTTCAATCTTTAGAGATAACACAAGACTTATGACCCCAGAACGTTTAGCCATCATTAAAGCCAGCCTGGATAGAAGGCAAACCGATCTAACCGTGATGATGGAGAATGTTCGCAAGCCGCATAATCTCGCCGCGGTGGCACGAACACTAGAGGCAGTCGGCGGGCTTGAGATTCATGCTATAACTGAACTCACATCTATCCGTCTCACGCAGATGTCAGCAGGTGGCACTAAAAAATGGATCAAGGTAACTAAACATCCTTCCACCGAACAGGGGTTGATGCATTTAAAACGACAGGGGTTTCAGATTATCGCCACCAGTCTCTGTGAAAACTCAAAAGATTATCGTGAGATCGACTACACCAGACCGACAGCCATATTGGTTGGTGAAGAACTTGAAGGCATCAGCGAACAAGCTCTCCAGCTAGCTGATGAAAACATCAGCATCCCTATGACTGGTATGGTGCAGTCTCTGAACGTATCAGTAGCGTCCGCATTAGTTCTCTACGAAGCATATCACCAGCGAATGACTGCGGGAATGTATGATAGCCGTTCACTTGATGAAGAAACCTACATGACATTGCTTTTTGAAGCCTGTCATCCAAAGATCGCAAACTGCTGCCGACAGAAAAGGATTCCTTATCCTGCTATCGATGATGATGCGCAGGTATTGGAACCTATGTCAGGTAGTCTAGCGAATTCTGATGGCAACTTTTCTGAGTGGATTAAAGAAAATGAAATATGACTTCATTAACTTATACGTCTAACAGCGAGCAATATTTGCCTCTTCTCTCTTTATGAGAGAGCTGAAGCAATTACTAAATTAAAGGGACTGACTGACGTGTCCTATCATTCAATGGTTGCAGGTTTAAAACTAATCAGCGTATCGACATCCGCCTCATAGTCAACACCATCTATACCAAATCCAAACAACTTTAAGAACTCATCTTTGTAACCTTGATAATCGCTTAATTCAAAAATATTGTCATTGGTTATCTGAGGCCAGAGCTCTTTGACTTTATCTTGCACGTCGTCACGCAACTCCCAATCATCCATACGGATACGCGCAGTCTCATCCAGATCTGCCCCACCATCCTTATAGAGTTGAGTACGAAACATACGGTTTATCTGCTCGATACAACCTTCGTGAATATCCAGCTCTTTCATTACCTTAAAACCGATGGCGATATATAGAGGCATCACCGGGATAGCAGCAGACGCCTGTGTGACGACACTCTTAAGCACAGCTACGTTTGCTGTACCGTTAATATCGGCGAGTGAATCGCGCAAAGAACCCGCAGCTCTATCCATATCTTCTTTCGCTTTACCGAGTGCACCGTGCCAATAGATCGGCCAGGTAATATCTGTTCCGATATAGCTGTAAGAAACGGTTTTAACTCCATCGGCTAATACCCCCGCATCTTTTAAGGCGGTCATCCATAATTCCCAATCTTCGCCACCCATCACAGTAACGGTATTCTGTATCTCTTCTTCCGTTGCCGGCTCAATTTCGGCATCGATAAGAATATCTTTACTGGTATCAACCGCTGTGGCTTTATAAGTGTTGCCGATAGGCTTTAACACAGAGCGTATAACTTCACCGCTATCTGGCAGTTTTCTTACAGGCGAAGCCAGCGAATAAACCACAAGATCAACTTGCCCCATATCTTCTTTAATCATTTCGATGGCTTTATCACGCATCTCGTTAGAAAAAGCATCGCCATTGATACTCTTGGCGTACAGGCCTTCAGCATGAGCGGCTTTTTCAAAAGCACCCGAGTTATACCAGCCTGCTGAACCAGGCTTTTTCTCAGTGGCTGGTTTATCCAAAAATACACCCAGTGTGGCAGCACCTGAGCCAAAGGCTGCCGTAATACGTGACGCCAGGCCATAACCAGTAGACGCGCCGATGACTAAAACCTTCTTCGGTCCGTTCTCGACAACACCATCCGCTTTCACCCGCGTTATCTGTTCTTGAATATTGGCTTCGCAACCTGTTGGATGAGTTGTAATACAAATAAAACCACGAGTCTTTGGTTTGATAATCACGTTATATTTTCCGTTATAGTTATTAGGAGAAGACTTTTATTTCAGCATGCAATTTTAATACTTTTACACTGACAGAGCACGCCTTTAATTACATCCTATCCAATATCCAGACAAACCAGTTAGGGACTATTTACCCGTAATATGTGCTAGATTATTCCTTTATCAAACACTTATCACTCGCTTTCATTTGCTGCCTGACATCATCAGCAAAACCTGTACCTGCCTCGGTATAGAAATTAAAAGTAGCATCGACACCTTCGGCCTCAAGAATTTTTCTATCGTCCTCAAAACGTGTTACTGCAGCAATATAACCGGTATAGCCTTCAGCTTTAATCAATGCAACCGCTTGCTTCATATCATCCAGTTTTGGCATTGCTAGCATGACTAAATTCAACTTACTTACATTGACCCCATGCCAAAAGTCAACATCCTCTGCATCACCCACCTGTGCACGTAAGCCCATATCTTTACACCGTGCAACTTGACTTGCATCTGCATCAATACCGTAAACTTTTTCACCAAAAATTTCATACATCGACATAAAAGCACCACGCCCAACACGCCCCATACCTAAAATTAAAATTTCCGCATTACCTAGATCAGCAGGCAGATCTATCGTTAAACGTTTAGATGACTCAAAGCGATGGAAGAACGTCTCATAACGGGCATACAAGGCATGCACCTGCCCATTAAGAGCTGCGGCAGCAACAAAGCTTATCGAAAGAGCAACTGCGATAATCATTAACCATTGCTGCGTAATCCAGCCTGACGAGGCGCCTACTGCAGCAACGATTAAACCAAACTCACTGTAATTGGAAAGTCCGTTC
>WTCC01000273.1 GCA_013138755.1 Gammaproteobacteria bacterium | reverse complement strand
TACTCTGTTATCGGAGCTTAACGGGGTAACACCGACCATTTCTGAAAGAAATAGTGATTCTTCGTCATCTTTTATTGAATCATCACTCATCATTAGTCTCTTGATACGCTATAGTTAGGCTTTTATTTTATCGCGTTTATTCGTCGTTGTATCGTTGTGCATATTTTAGTTTCTAATGATGATGGTTATAGAGCTCAGGGAATTTCTGTACTGGTTGAAGCGTTGGCTGTCGAACATGAAATCTCTATCGTTGCGCCGGAGCGTAATTGCAGTGGAGCGAGTAATTCGCTGACTCTGGACAGAGGTCTTCGAGCCTGTCAGCTTGAAGATAATGTCTATTATGTGGATGGTACGCCGACAGATACGGTTCATCTGGCACTGACCGGGCTGTTAAAAGACGAACCGGATATGGTCGTGTCAGGTATCAATGCGGGCGCCAATATGGGTGACGATGTTTTATATTCGGGCACGGTTGCAGCAGCGATGGAAGGGCGTCATCTGGGTCTGCCGGCAATCGCTGTCTCGATGAATTCATACGTGCCTGATCATTTTGAAACGGGGGCTAAAGCGGTTGTGCAATTATTGACAACATTGAATCAGGCATCTTTCGCCAGCAGTACCATCTTAAATATTAATGTACCAGATATCCCCTGGAATGAGATCAAGGGCTTTAAAGCGACTCGGTTAGGCAGTCGGCATAAGGCAGAAGGGGTGATTATTCAGGACGATCCTCGCGGCGACCCAATGTACTGGGTTGGGCCTCCCGGTGCAGAGCAAGATGCTGGAGAAGGTACGGATTTCCACGCGGTCAGTAATAATTATGTTTCAGTCACGCCATTGCAGATTGATTTAACGCGATATGATAGCCTTGCTGAGTTAGATAGCTGGCTACCTGATAATACTAATAATAAATAGCGCGAACACATGATAAATAACGATCTCCAAGGTATAGGTATGACGTCTCAGCGTACACGAGATCGTCTGGTCGAACGTCTGCGAGAAAAAGGCATAAAAAATCAGCGGGTGCTCGAAGTTATTCGGACAACACCGCGCCATCTGTTCGTCGATGAAGCGATGGCACATCGTGCTTATGAGGATACGGCTTTACCTATCGGTCATGGTCAGACCATCTCACAACCATATATCGTAGCCCGCATGACAGAGGTATTGTTGGAAGGCGGCATACCGGATGTTGTATTGGAAGTCGGTACGGGTTCAGGTTACCAGTCGGCGATATTGTCGCGTCTGGTTCCCAAGGTTTATACCGTCGAGCGGATCGGTGCCTTGTTACAGAAAGCGCGTGATGTGCACCGCAAGCTTGGTCTGATGAATGTTTTTTCAAAACACAGTGACGGCTCATGGGGCTGGAAACCCAATGCACCTTATATGGCTGTTTTGGTAACAGCGGCACCTGAAGAAGTGCCGCCTGGGTTGTTAGAACAGCTTGCTGTCGGTGGTCGGATGGTGATTCCTACTGGATCGAAGGACGGCGTTCAGGAGCTAAAGCTTTATACCCGTACCACTGAAGGCTTTGAAGAAAAGACACTGGAATTAGTGCGTTTCGTCCCTCTGCTAGATGGAGCGGTACGCTGATGTTGTTTGCTGGCTTGTATGACAGGATGATGGGCTGGGCTGCGCATCCACATGCGGAGCGCTATTTAATTGGTGTGAGTGTCTTTGAATCGATTTTTTTTCCCGTGCCGACAGCATTAATGGTCGCGCCGATGGCCATCGCTACACCAGAACGCGCAATCCGTATTGCTACAATTGCAACCACGATGTCCGTGTTGGGCGGTGTTGTTGGTTATTATCTTGGCTACTTTGCCATCGGTGCGATCGAGCCGATCATTCAGGATGTGGGTTATTGGGATAAATATGAAACGGCACAGCAGTGGTTCAAAGAGTGGGGTTTCTGGGCAGTGGTTATCGCCGGTTTCTCACCGATACCGTTTAAATTATTTACTCTGACTGCTGGTGCGCTATCGATGGCAATACTGCCTTTCATCCTGGCGGCATTAGTCGGTCGCTCAGCTCATTTTTTCCTTGTTGCTCTGGTGATGGCATGGGCTGGGCCTAAATTAGAGCCTGTAGTGAAAAAATACATCGAGTGGTTAGGCTGGTTGACCGTACTGATTGTTGCTGTGTTCATCGCTTTTCATTATTCAAAGTAATTAACCGTGTTTCGACTGAGCTGTTCTTACTTAACGGCGACATTGCTTGCGCTCATTCTGACGGCGTGTTCTATCAATGGACAAAAGTGGAACCCAGACGATTACACAGTAAAATCGGGTGATACGGTTTATTCTATTGCCTGGCGTTACGAGATAGACCCTGAACAATTCACTGATTGGAATAATATAAAATCCAATATAATCAAGCCCGGGCAGCGTCTGCATACTCGAAAGCCCCATAATTTTGTCTCTTCAAGAAAGGCTGAAACCACTTATTCTGGAAAAGTAGCTTACGCACCGAAACGACCCTCAAGTACTCAGTCATCCTATAAAAGTTACTCTAATCAGAAGTGGGTCAAAGCGGTTAAAGGTGATTCGCTGTACAAGATATCGAAAAAGACGGGTGTCAGTACCCAACGTTTGATACAGCTAAATCAATTGAAAAAGCCCTATGTCATACAACCAGGGCAAACGATTTTTATCAAGGAACTGCAGTCATCTGGTAGCTCTCGAACAAAAACAGTTAAAAAGAAGAAGACGACGACACCGCGAGTATCAAGTAAGCAGAAGTCGACACAGCGTAAGACTCAGACGGTCAGCTGGCCAAAAACAGTGAAATGGAAGCGACCGACCAAAGGCAGAGTGGTGAAAAAATTCAATCGACATCGCATCGATGCAAAAGGAATCAAATATAAGGGTAAGAGAGGGGATGCTATTCTTGCCGCAGCCGATGGTAAAGTTGTCTATAGTGGCAACGGTTTGATCAGTTATGGCAATCTGATTATTATCAAACACAATAAAACCTACATAAGTGCTTATGCTTATAATCGTAAGCTGTTAGTCAAGGAGGGCGATATCGTTAAAGCTGGACAGAAAGTTGCCGAGATGGGTAGTAAAGATAAACAGAGTCCACAGTTGCATTTCGAGATCAGAAAGAATGGAAAGCCGGTCGATCCGCTGAAATACTTGCCCTGGTAATGATAGAAATTAATGCTTATCTCATCATTAATTTTTAGGTTGTTTACTTCATTTATATCCTTACAATTTTACCTATAAAGGCAGGTATGGTTGCATGGGTACCTAGCCAAAAGGAATATTAGTACTTGTGTGCCTTGTTTTTAAAAAGCACAAGATGATGTGGTTTACGAGGCGAACATAAATTAAATTCTAGTTTTTTTCATTAAATGCTTGCTTCTTAAACAGAAATGATGATATAAGTTTTTTCAACGTTAGGGCTGACGTTAGAAGAACCTTGTAAGTTCATGGAAATAAAGAGCTGTTGTTTGCTCCTACTTACAAAAAAAATGCGTTAAAAAAAATAATTATAAAATACGTTTTGGGATGGGGAACAATAATGAGAGAAGCAATTGCTGATTCTAAAGAGGAACTGGAGAAAAGTGTCTTAATGATGCCGGCCGGTGACGAAACTGAACACGATGATATCGAAATGGATGGTGATCAAGGTTCAGATAAAAAACAAAAAAAATCAACCAAGGCCAGCAAGGCTAAAACGGATGTTGATCCTGATGCAAAAGTTACTCGTAAAGAACTTGATGCAACTCGCTTATACCTGCGTGAAATAGAAGGTTCGCCGCTGCTCACCGCAGAAGAGGAAGTTTTCTACTCTCGTAAAGCCCTGAAAGGCGACATGGATTCTCGCAAGAAGATGATCGAATGTAATCTACGTCTGGTTGTGAAAATTGCCCGTCGTTATATGAACCGTGGTCTAGCGCTACTCGATCTTATCGAAGAAGGTAATCTGGGACTGATTCGTGCTGTTGAAAAATTTGATCCCGAAAAAGGATTCCGTTTTTCTACTTATGCCACCTGGTGGATCCGCCAGACAATCGAACGTGCATTGATGAATCAAACACGTACTATTCGTCTGCCAATCCATGTAATCAAAGAATTAAATGTCTATCTGCGCGCTGCTCGTGAATTAGAGCAAACCATGGATACTGAACCGACAGCAGATGATATTGCAAAAATGCTGAACAAGCCGGTTGCAAATGTAGAAAAAATGCTGGGTCTGCGTGACCGTGTCACTTCAGTCGACGTGCCCGTCGGTAAAGAGAATGATCGCCCTCTATTGGAGATTGTTGCTGACGAGCGCATGCCAGCGCCACCGGAAATGCTACAGAACGAAGATGTTATGGCAAATCTAGGTGTCTGGTTAGATCAGCTAGATACCAAACAACGTGAAGTTCTGGTTCGTCGTTTTGGTTTAAATAACCACGAGCGCACCACATTGGAAGATGTAGGTAAGGAACTGGGTGTAACACGTGAGCGTGTTCGTCAGATTCAGATGGATGCGTTAAAACAATTACGTAAGATTCTGGAGAATCAGGGATTCACTGAAGAATTGTTGTTTCAGGAGTAAGTTTTAAAAATAGTCACAGGCTTAACAAATAAAGAAAAATTAAAAAAACCTGTAGCTACACCCTTAAGCAGATACTTTTAGTATCTGCTTTTTTTATGCCCATGGATGGGCGGTATTTCGCAAGGAGCCTGCGACCTACATGGATGTAGGAAGGTAGAGTAACGCAGGAGCAGTTACCGAGATGGCGGTGCGATATGCACAGGAGTACGGACAGATTTTTGCTCCTGCAATATCTGCACTTCCGCCATCCGTGGCAGTCGTATGCCGCGGTGCCTGCGACCCACATGGAAGTGGGAAGGTAGAGTAACGCAGGAGCAGTTATCAAGATGGCAATGAGCGGCGCATGCCCATGGATGGGCGGACAGGTATTTGCTCCTGCATTGAAAATGCACCTTGAAGGACTGTTATCGACGGTGATCTCAACCGGTCGATGCAACCAGATGTCTTCGTAAATAATTTAGAGTACCAATCCAGCTACAACATCACGCCCTTCGCTCATCAAGATGTTATATGTGCGGCATGCTGCACCGGTATCCATGAAATCCACACCGAGGCCTTGCTGAATGATGGCTGCGTATACTTCAACAGCAGGGAATATTAATTTGTCGCCAGTGCCAATGATAATAAGTTCAGGTTTGAGCGTTAAAATTTGTTCGATATGACTGGTTTGCAATGATTCAATGCTAGTGAGATTCCAATCATCATTTAGCT
>WTCC01000237.1 GCA_013138755.1 Gammaproteobacteria bacterium | reverse complement strand
GGACCATTTGAAATCGAGGCGCGTATCAAAGCTGGGTTTACTGAGCAAGAGTTGCAGAGCTTGTTAGATCGTACTTGTTAATACATTTTAAACATATAAAAATCTTATGACTAAAAAATTATTTTTTTCATTTATCTTAAGCATGTCTGTTTCTTCAGTGGCTCTGGCTACAGAGAGTATTGCGTCTACAAAAAAACTTCAACAGGCCTATGAACTGCAATATGTTGAGCGCGAACCCGGTATCGATGATTATGAAGTCAATATGCTTGTTACCGAACGCTATATAAGGATTGATGAAGTAGGTGAGACCAGTGGATTTATTATTTACGATGATAAAAAGAAATCAATATATAGTGTTAGTCATCATGATCAATCGATCCTGGTCATAAATGAATACGAGTTCGCAGATGCGGAACTTCCTGTTAAATACGAAGTTGAGTATCTTCAGTTAGCAGATGCACCTAAAGTGGCGGGTTTTAATATCTTCAATTATCGCGTTTTTACCGGTAAAGAGGATAAGGAAGAAACTTGTATGGAAGTTCAATTAGTCGAAAATCTATTGCCTGAAGTAAGTCGGTTATTGAAAAATTATCAGGTTATTGTCTCAGGGCAACAGGTAAAGATGTCAGATAATAAAGTTAGTGATCTGCAGACGGCTTGTTTTTTTATCGATCAGATATACAACAGAGGGCAGTATTACGATAAAGGTTTGCCGATTCAGGAATGGCATAGTAATGAACGTTCTAAAATATTATCGTCGTATAAGAAGGTAGAAGTAAACAGTAACAAGTTTATGATTCCGGAAGACTACAAACAGTTTTCTATCGATGCGAATTCAAAATCTTTTATTAAATAAAGGCATCAGAGTAGGACGAGCATTGTCCGCCAGTAATGCGTAGTATAAAAAAGGTATGGGAAACGTCTGCACGATTGTCTAACTAAACGTTTGTAGTTTATAGTCTGATGAGTCACAGATGCGTAGATAGCTACCGGTATCGTGCCAGTCACCGAGCACGATTCTTGTGGTATCGATGTTGTTGACTATTTTATGATGAATGGCTGGTCGATGTGTATGGCCATGAATAATCAGACGGGTATCATTGTCCAGGAATGCTTTGTCTGTTTCATCCTGATTTACGTCCATGATGTATTCGTCTTTTTGTTTTGTTGATTGCTGGCTTTGTTCTCTAATCGATCTAGCAATCTGAAACCTTTCTTCCAGTGTTTTTCTCAAGAACTGTTGCTGCCATTCCTCGCTCCTGACCATCTGGCGAAACTTTTGATATTCGATATCATCTGTACACAATGTATCGCCGTGCATTAGCAAGGCACTTTTCTCTTGTATCTCTATCTTATGCGGGTCAGTTATAATTTCGAAATTACATCGCTCTGCAAGAACATTGCCGATCATGAAGTCCCGGTTGCCATGCATGAGATATACTTGTGTATTATGCGTTTGTGACAAGCTTGTCAGACTGGTAAATACATCGGTATAGGAAGTGGCAGGGTCATCATCGCCCCACCAGACTTCCAGAAAATCGCCTAAGATATACAAAGCATCAGCATCAGCTGCTATTTGATCGACGAACCTGCTGAACAGTTTCATCGTCTGAGGGCGTTCAGGCATCAGGTGGAGGTCTGAGATAAAGACGATGTCTTTCATGATGGTTGCGTAGAGGAGCTTGATTACTCTCTATTTGATAAAGATTAAGCCCAATTCCAAAGATTAAGCTACGCTGGCTTTAGTGATAACAACATCTTCCGTAGGTACGTCTCCATGACCACCATTGTTGCCAGTGGAAACAGCTGCGATAGAATCGATGGTATCCATGCCGTCGCTAACTTTACCGAAGACGCAATAACCCCAACCTGCGCCAGTGGGGGCAGTATGGTTTAAAAAGGCATTGTCGTTATGGTTGATAAAAAACTGCGCAGTGGCTGAATGCGGGTCATTGGTTCTTGCCATCGCAACTGTACCACGGTCATTTGCTAAGCCATTGTCAGCTTCATTTTTAATGGCTGCTTCCGGATTTTTTTCTATCATGCCAGGTAGGAAACCACCGCCCTGTACCATGAAGTTAGGAATTACACGGTGAAATACAGTGCCATCGTAGTAGCCGTCGTTTACATAACTCAAAAAGTTCTTTACGGTTTCAGGTGCTTTATCAGCATCCAGTTCAATGACGATATTGCCGTGTGTAGTTTCTAATGTAACTGTAGACATAGTATATTCCTGATTTTTTATAAAATGGGCGTAGTGGTGTCCCGAGAGGGAGTCGAACCCCCGGCCTGCCCCTTAGGAGGGGGCCGCTCTATCCAGCTGAGCTATCGAGACCAATCAAGGGATTATATCAGTTATGGAAGGATATTTGAGCCTGTAGGGGCTGGATTTAACGTGAAGAAGAGCGCCTTTCATGTTTGTGTAAGAGTAAGGTTAGTTTTTTCCAGATGTAGGATCTTGGTTCGTTTTTAGATGTCATCACGTAATTGAGCAGGCTTAGGTCCGATAATATCGGTGACATCGTATGTTTAACTTTTCTTAATCCGCAGAATAGTATCTGATCAAATGCTTTGAGTTCATAATCTTCATCTGGTAACAAGAATAATTCATCACCGCGTTTTAGTAACAAGGTCACGCAGCACAAGCTTTTAGCTAGATTGATTGGGTCACGGTTAATGTGTTTCAACTGAATGCTTCGGCCAAAGCCTAAGGCTTGAGCGATCGCAGGTGTGTCTTCTTTGTTGATATTGACCGTCCAGATAAATGGACGGTTTTCACCGATTACAGCGCTTAGGCGGCTGATTGTGATGTTGGCCCACTGTTGGTCTTGAAGTGTCGCCTTGTCAAGAAATTCTATCAATAGAGGTGCGATTAAAATTGCTCGTATCTTTCTAGCAATGATTTCACTTGGTTGCATGGCGAGGTGTGCGACAGTGGAAAGCTCATCTGAATCACCACCTTTGGCGGTGTGGTAATGGTCATTGATCTTAGAATACAACAGTTTGTTCTTTTCAAAATTTTCTCGACCGACAACAAAAATCTGCTCGTTTAATTGTCGTGCAGTCATAATGATTGAGAGGTTGTTGGAGTCATTGTCAGAACCGGCAATTATCCCTGCAGCATTTTGGATGTTCACGGCAGTTAGTGTTTTTGCGTCTGTACCGGTACCGATAATAAATTCATCGCCTGCGGTCATGTTAGCCGTAAATGATGTTTTAGCATCTTCTCTCGGGTCTATGATGATTGTCCGTAAATTTCTTTTTTGTAATTCTTTGTATAGTTGTTTACCGAAGCGTCCATAGCCGCATAGTATCCAATGACCAGTGTCGATATTTACCGGTGTACTTAATGAAGTGTTGGGCGCGCCAGTTAACCAGTCATAGATCAGTTGCATCGAGGGTGAATGTAATGCCATGTTAAATATACTGGCAAAACTTTCAAAGGGATTAATGATGTGTTCAGTACCAAATGACAACATATTATCTTCATGTTCTTTATCGTCAGAGCGGCAGAT
>WTCC01000154.1 GCA_013138755.1 Gammaproteobacteria bacterium | reverse complement strand
TTTATTGTTATTACTGATGTGGTGGATTACACGACAGGGCATACGCAATCAATCGGAGGATGCGTTGACCGATGAATATATCGAAGAATTACCCGATAAAATGCCTACCTCACATGCCTTATTCTGGTTAATCGCCGGGCTGGTATTATTAACCGTTAGCTCTAAAGTTCTAGTATGGGGCGCGGTAAATGTGGCAATGGACCTGGATATTAGCGAACTGGTCATTGGCCTGACTGTCATCGCTATTGGTACCAGCCTGCCTGAACTTGCCGCATCCATTACCGGTGCCCTCAAAAATGAACATGATATTGCGATCGGCAATGTTATTGGTTCAAACCTGTTTAACACATTAGGCGTACTGGCTATTCCCGGGCTGATATATCCTGCCGCATTAGCTGAAGGTGTTCTCGAAAGAGATATCCCCATCGTGCTCATGCTCACCATTTTACTTTTTGTTATGGCATATGGCTTTCGAGCTGAAGGTAGAATCAATCGAATAGAGGGTGGTTTGTTATTGAGTGCTTTCTTTGCCTATCAAATGCTGTTATTTTTTAGCTTAAACTAAGTCACCGAATCTTACGGATCAGCAATATGCCATCAAGCAGTAAAACCGACATCCAGTCACATGACTTTCAACGGCTGGGTTTAGCAGTCATCAAAACAGAGCTCGCTGAAATCAGCGCGCTGCAGACCCGTATCAATGAGGATTTTTCCCGGGCCTGTGAATTATTGTTAAACTGCAAGGGACGCATTGTCGTTACCGGCATGGGAAAATCCGGACATATTGGTGGAAAAATTGCCGCTACACTGGCCAGTACCGGTAGCCCGGCGTTTTTCGTCCATCCCGGTGAAGCCAGTCACGGCGACCTTGGCATGATCACCAAAAATGACGTTGTTATTGCTTTATCCAATTCCGGTAATACCGCAGAAATCGCCACCATCATCCCTATTTTGAAACGTTTTGCTGTACCGTTAATCAGCATGACCGGTGATAAAAATTCCATACTGGCAACCGAGGCCGATATCAATCTTGATGTCAGCGTTAGCAAAGAAGCCTGTCCGCACGACCTTGCGCCCACATCAAGCACTACTGTAGCATTAGTCATGGGTGATGCACTTGCTGTTGCCCTGCTTCAGGTCAGAGGTTTTACTGCTGAAGATTTTGCCCTTTCTCATCCTGGCGGCAGTCTGGGCAAACGTTTATTGCTGCACGTATCAGACATCATGCACACTGAAAGCAGTATGCCAAAGGTGAACGAATCCGCCACCGTTTCTGAAGCATTACTGGAAATGAGTAAAAAAGGCCTGGGCATGACCGCCATTGTCGATAAGCAAGATAGGGTACTGGGCATTTACACCGACGGCGATTTACGCCGCTCGCTGGATAACAACATAAATGTCCATAAAACAGTCATTAGCGACGTCATGAGCAAAAATTGCCGCACCACAGGCAGCAGCGAACTGGCAGCAAGCATGGTGAAAATAATGGAGGACAAAGGCATAAATGGTTTTTTGGTTACCGATGACAATAATAAATTAATCGGTGCTTTTAATATGCACGATATACTACGCGCTGGCATCGTTTAAAAACAACGATGCAATGAAAAGTGAAAAATGAATAATGAATAATATAAAAACACCAACTAAAAACCATCATTCACTCGCTTTGTTTATTGACTCGCTTTTCATTTTTCATTTTTCACTTTTCATTTTTCATTGATCACTATGGACATTATAGAAAAAGCAAAAAAAATAAAACTGGTCATCTTCGACATCGACGGCGTTATGACCGACGGCAGTCTGTTCTTTGACAACAGTGGTGAGGAATACAAGGCCTTTAATTCACTCGATGGCCATGGTCTGCGCATGTTGCAGGAGTGCGGTGTTAAAGTAGCGGTCATTACCGGGCGCAAGTCAGAGCTGGTTAAACACCGGATGAATGATTTAGGTGTCACCCTGTTATATCAGGGCTACCGTGACAAAACCCCGGCCTTTAATGCCTTACTCAAAGAAGTTAATCTCAGTAAGGATCAAATTACCTATGTCGGTGATGATGTAGTTGACTTACCTATCATGTCGCAACTGGGCTTTGCCATTGCCGTGCAGAACGCACACCCTTTTGTTAAACAGCATGCACACTGGATAACTGATCGTAACGGAGGCCATGGTGCGGTACGTGATGTCTGTGAGTTTATACTTGAGGCCAAAGGCCTGCTTAATGACAAACTTCATTCGTACCTGTCGGGAACCTCTAATTAAGTAATGAAAGGTCTCATTAGTTTCAGTCTTTTTATTGTTATTGCCATTATAGTCTGGTTGTCTATCACCAAGGATCTCAGTGATAGTCTTCAATTACAGCAAACCGGTAATAAGCCGTATGTCGATATTTTTATGAATGATTTTGAACTGACCGCTATGGATGACAGCGGCGCACCCGGTTACATACTGCACGGTTCACACCTGCAGCGATTTAATAACTCCGATGATACTGAAATCGAGTATCCGGTATTTCATTTGTTGCAGAAAGGCGCACAATGGAAAATCACCGCCGATAACGCCATACTTAATAATAAAAATAAAACCATTCGGTTAAACAATAATGTGTTTATGCAGCAACAAAACATAGAACCTGCCGTCAGCATTCGCACTCAAACTCTGTTAATACATACAGAAACGCAAATTGCGCAAACACAGGCGCTGATTAATTTCACAAAGGGACTGTCCCAGATGAAATCAAATGGTATGATTTTTAATAATATCACCGGCGAACTCGAACTTTTATCCAATGTGAATGGGGTTTTTTTACCATATGAATGAATTTATGAAACAACATATCTGGGACAAAACAGGCCTGCGAACCAGTTTATTGCTTTT
>WTCC01000314.1 GCA_013138755.1 Gammaproteobacteria bacterium | reverse complement strand
AGCCAAGTTCACCCGGCGTACCCGCTGCACTGGCAGAACTTACCGTCACTCTGCCCTATAACAATCTTGATGCCTTCAATACCGCCATTGCAGCCACTACAGCAACAGCAGCAGACCAGGTTGCCTGTGTGATTATCGAACCGGTTGCCGGCAATATGAACTGCATTCCACCGCTCGCCGGTTTCCTTGAGGGTGTTCGTGAGACATGCACTAAATACGGCATCGTGCTGATTTTTGATGAAGTGATGACCGGTTTTCGTGTCGCCCTGGGTGGCGCACAAGGTTTTTACGGCATTATCCCGGACCTGACCACCCTGGGTAAAGTCATCGGTGGTGGTATGCCGGTTGGCGCTTTTGGTGGTAAACGTGAGATTATGCAACACATTGCGCCGTTAGGGCCGGTTTACCAGGCGGGCACCTTGTCCGGCAACCCGATAGCGATGACAGCGGGGTTGAAAACACTGGAGCTGATTTCAGCACCGGGTTTTTATGACGAATTAGCTGAAAAGGTCAAATTCCTCACAAACGGTATTCTTGACGCAGCAAAATCGGCCGGCATTAATATGACATGTAACAGGGTCGGCGGCATGTTCGGCCTGTTCTTCAGCGATCAACAGGTAAGCAGTTTTGAGCAGGCAACACAATGTAATGTCGACCAGTTCAAGGCATTTTTCCATGGCATGTTAGATGAAGGCGTATACCTGGCACCGTCTGCCTATGAAGCGGGTTTTGTCTCTGCCGCACACACTGACGATGATTTACAGAAAACCATCGATGCTGCAGCCAAAGTATTAAAGACCTTATAAAAGCCGAGAAAATCTGCATGTTGTGTTTTATTTATCGCTGTAGCCTGAAACCGGATATGTATATTTATCTGGCGGAAGAAGATGTGTTTGATAATGTGCCCAGAGAGATTTTCAACTCACTCGGTATTGTGGCGTTTTCCATGGAGCTGGAGATCACCCCCGATACAAGACTGGCCAGAGAAGATATCGAAACCGTACTTAAAAACCTCGAAGAACATGGGTTTCACCTCCAGCTGCCCGGCGATAAGACGGTTGAAACCATTATGAGACACATTGCTGAGAACAACGCTAAATAACAAACAAAAACATCAACTTAAATCACTTCAGACCTTCCCGCCACATTTCAGCTCGGTTATAATAGACCTGCTCATTATCCTCACTTTTTATGATGAGCCAAAGATAAACCCCGGAACAATCTATCCGTTCCGGTATTCACATATATTCGGAGTACCCTAAATGTCATTTATAAAAATATTAATAATCAGTCTTATCGTTTCAATCATTGCTTCAATTATTAGCATCCAGGCACACACGGCAACAAGTTTTAGTGAGAGCTTCTCATTGTTTGATTACGCAAAACTCTGGGCAGTTTCTTTTATCAGCATTTTTATTGCTTCAGTTCTTTCAGTAAAACTTGGCTCATCAAAATCTTCCCGTTCAAATACCATAATATCTGCTGACCAGGAACGCGGAACAGTTAAATGGTTTAATGCGGCTAAAGGTTTTGGTTTTATTACCCGTGAAAACGGCGAAGATGTTTTTGTACATTTCCGCTCTATCCAGGGCAAAGGCCACCGTTCCTTAGGTGAAGGCCAGGCAGTTATCTTTTCTGTTACGGAAGGTGATAAGGGTTTGCAGGCGGTTGATGTCACAAGCGCGTAAAGCCTGAATTTTAACTTTTGGACATGTGCTGAAAGTTAAAACCCTAAACGGCCATCAGGAGCAATCCAATGGTCGTTTTTTATGGTTGCTGTGTTTATGCCTGCATTTCACCTGACATACAGCACCAAGCATGGAATGGCTGAGTTCGACACGAAAGAGAAGTTGGCAGTCGGCAGTTATCAGTAGGCAGTAAAAAGCGAAAACATGGTTTGTGCTATACGGCCTGCGGTTTTAAGTGCTTTTGTTTTTAACTGACAACTGCCTACTGACAACTTAAAACTTCTCTTTATGGCCGATCTCAGCCGTTGTTACTACAGCCGATGCTTATGGTCAAATTCATGCGATTTTTATTCTTATCACTTTCATTACTTCCATATCTATTCCTGCAACTGATTCTGTTACCGGGTAGTACGTTAGATTCACCCGCTGTCCTTTTATATTTTTATACATCTTTTTCCGTTTATATTTAAACGGTACATCGTAACCTTCAATCATTAAAGTATTTAATATCCATTCTTTTGTATCACGCTGCACGTGAGAAACCACTTTCATGTTTTCTGAATGGTTGAGCTTTTTGTGGGTTTTCAATAATTTATTTACAGACATGACTTTTAATATTATTTATCACCAGGAAATATCACAAAATCATTTAGCTGATCAGGATGTATATATTCTTCTGACTGAGCAAACCACCTGGCAGAAACACCGGACTCATGAACCGAATTTTTATCTTTTGTAATTAATGGATGCCATAACGGTAACGGCTTGCTCTCATGCAACCGTTTATACGCGCAAGTCTCAGGCAGCCAATTTAGCTCGGGAAGATTTTCTAATGTTAACTGTATGCACATAGATACATCAGCCAGGCGATTTTTATAATCACAACAACGGCAGGTTTCAATATTCAGTTGTCGGCAGCTTACTGTAGTATTAAATATCTCGCCGCTATCTTCATCTTCTATTTTCACCAGGCAACACCACCAACACCCTTATTTACATAATTTAGAAAACCCTCAAAACAACCCTATAATCACGAAATATTAAATTTCTAAATTCTAAATAAATATATGCATTTCTTCTATAAATATTATGATTCCATACGTGTTTTTTTCTAAATATAACTAAGACTGTAAATTTTTATCATTTAACTAGATTAGTTTTTATTTAAAAGGATTAAACCATCAACAGGATCAAGATCTAATGCCTGGCAATATTGCATATACTCATAAAGATCAAGTCGTCTCTCAGCACTTTCAACTTTACCAATAAACTGGTGAGGTTCACTAATTAGTACACCTAAATCACGCATAGTTAAGCCCTGCTCGATTCTGGCACTTTTAAGCCAAGAGAGTAACGATAAATACTTTTTTGATGTTATAGACTTTATCATATTGTCCCTATTTTAGGGACGTGATTGCATTGCCCCCAAAACAGGGACAAGACTTTAGTATAAATAACTTAAAGGTGACTTATGTTTGAAACATATGAATCAGCAAGAATACACAACCCATTTTCATCACCTGAGAATGAAGAGCATGTAGAGAAATTTTAGCAATAGCAGACATTCAAATATTGGCTAACATGTTACTTCCACGTTCTATAACCCAATATGACGCAATAGCTGCACAAAGACCCGCGACGATGGTTCGATTTATTTTAGTTGCACTATCGCCTAATAGATTGATCAAATAAAACACTAACACTGCAGCAATGACTATCAGCAACTGGCCTAACTCTACACCTAGATTAAATGCAACCAGACTTTGCCATATATTGGGCGATGTGACTTGTAGAATATTCTGTAAAACAAACGAAAAACCAAGGCCATGTAATAAACCGATTAACCCGGTAACGCCAACGACTGTCCATTCGCTTTTTATCTGTTGCCACCCCGGTTTAAAGTCCGGTATGACAGCTACAATGGCGACATAGATAATCGACAAGGCAATACCGGTCTCGACTGCCGGCACAAACCAGGCAGCTGTTGGTACAAAGCCAAAGAAGCCAATAGACAGTGTAATGCTATGCCCGATTGTGAAACCGGTCACCCGCCAGAGCAATGGTTTGAAGTGCATAGCCCCAAGCACAAGACAGATCACGAATAGCACATGATCAAGACCTTCGAGAATATGTTTTACACCTTCTTTGACAAAGGTGACGACAGCATCAAGTACGGAGCGCGTCACTACCACTGGTTCATGTAATAGACCACGCGCACGAAAAACCTGC
This sequence comes from Gammaproteobacteria bacterium, assembly GCA_013138755.1. Lineage (GTDB taxonomy): Bacteria > Pseudomonadota > Gammaproteobacteria > SZUA-229 > SZUA-229. The sequence continues at coordinate 11,035 of WTCC01000314.1, read as the reverse complement.
ACACCACTGGGACTGTAATCCAGTACAAGATTGGCAGTGAGGTCTTGATCAGGCAGTCCGGGATTTAAATTGCTTGATAAGGCATATTCGTACACCGCGTCTTTACTGGTGTAATGCAACAGGACATCAACCGTGGTGTCGCCGACATAAACGCCACGCTCGAACACGCCTAATGATGGCTCTTTCTGAAAAACAGTTTTAGCATCTTCCAGTGTGGCAAAATCAGGTTGTGAGCCATTTTTATAGATTCGGAAGCCTTCAACATTTGCATTCATCACTGCGCCGTCAATAACGAGTTCAAGTCCTTGTCTGGCAAGCGATGCTAAACCATCCGTTGACTGTTTTAACTGCGTGGCATCGACATAATGCACCAAGGTGCCAGTCTCTAGCCGGTTAGTGGAATAAGGCGCCGGTTCGGGTAGACCCTTATCATCCATCTCACCCAGTAAATGCGCCACCAGGTAAGGCATGGGTAAGCGCATATAAACATTCAGCCCATCCGAAGTATGCTCAACATGCAAAATCCTCACATTTAAATTAAGCTTGAAATGTGCTGAAGCAGTAGTTACACAAAGAAAAGATAAAGCGATGAATATGATCAGTTGAAATACAAAATGTGATCGGTGGCGAAATGGAAATAACATTACTTCGCTTCTTTGATATCAATAATAGTGATATCAACAAGCCGCCACTGCTGCTTAACTTCGATTAAATCAAGCAGCAACTGAAACTGGAATTGGCGCTGATCGATATGTCCCCAATGCTTAGCACTGATATTTACTTTTCCACTTACGGTCACACTAAAACCATTCGGGTCATCCAGGCTTCTGATATGGCTAAGCTGTAATTCATCAAAAGATTGTACTGAACTGACACCACCTCCGGTGACATTTGCTGCGAATAATTTTGACAGTTCATTTTTAATTATTCCTGCCTGTTCAGAACTCAAGGTTTGCACGCTCACCTTGGCAAGCTGGCGTGAGAAGCTGTTCGGGTCTTTCTCGATAAAGACAGTACGTACATTTTCGAATACAGCATCAACAATACTGGTTGCTTGTGGCAAATCGGGTAACTGGTTGAATAATTTCTTTTCACCCAGGTAAGGAATATTAATGCGCCACCCTGTTTTAATATCGACGGGACGAATGACTGGTTCTCTGTAGGTTTTAAGAAAATTTTTCCAGCCAAAGTCCGGATCGTCTTTATCAATGAGGCTCAGTAATGGCCCAGCAGGATCAGTCACTATCACCGGGATGCGATCTACGCGCTGATTAAAAAAGAACCATTTAGATTTGATGTTCTGTGGTAATGTTTCTATTGAATATTGCAGACTCACGCCAACTAGCAATGAAGATTCATCTACCGCCGGGGCGTTATCAATAACTTTCAACCCCTTTAGAGTAACGGTTAAAAACTCCACGCGAACAGAACCGGGTTGAACAATATGTTTGTCTATCTGTAGTGTATTGTCATTGCTGTAGTAGCTTTTAATATGCTTTTGTAATTGCTGAAATTTATCTGTTTCGTTTAAGCGTAATTCATCAACATCAAAGCCCGTCATCTCAGAGATGTCACTGATTCGCATGAGCGACTCAAGTCTCACCTGCCGTGGTTCGACATAGAGATACAACATCAATGGATATTTATGGTGTCGTGTCAGATTTTTATTATCAAATTTAGAATACCAGGGGTCCTGCCAGTTGAGATTTAAGGTTGCTGGCTGGCCGAGATAACGAAAATCGATGACCGGTACTGCTTGATGGTAAACAACAAAACCAATGTTACTTGTGACGATGCCCCGTTCATTAAGTGGCGGTACTATGGTTAATGATTTTGGCTGTTGTCCAGAAAAAGGATAACGAATCTCAGCATACAGCACACGTTTGTCTGCTGGCGCTTCTTTGACACGCTGGCGGGTCATTGGATTAATCATGCCAGCATAAGGTGATTGTCGGTCCACCCGCTGGCGGGGCTCGACCAGTTCAAGCATGGCGGGTAATTTCACGCCCTTATCGGTGATCAACTGGAAATGCTCCGTGGCGAATGTGTGCAAACGCTGTTCGAGTGATGGTCGGTCACTCACTGGGACTTTAAGCCATTCATCAGGCAACAGTTCGTCGAACTTATCCAGGTCACCGAAGTAAACTTCCAATTTTACTTTGACATGATTATCAAAAACATAAATCTCAGCAATATTCTCCGAGGTTTCCGCACCGGTGAGATTCATCCAGTCTGCGCGCACAGAAAAAACCACCATAAATAAGATGACAAATAAACCAGGACGTAAATTAATTCGAGTAAACATAAGGATATTAAATAATCGATACATATTTATAATTTTGTTCAGGCTGAAAAGTGCTATGAAATAACCGGACTGTTTTCTGGCAATACCAGATTGATTGATTCAGGTATAACTTCAAAACGTATATTTTTACTTCGAAAGGGTTCGCCATCCAGGTTAATTGGTATCTCGTTTTCTGACGTCGCTTCTAACCAGGGCACAGAATAACGGCTAACATAAGTTCCCGTTATAGATGGATCCAGTACTTCATTCACCACCTGGTTTAATGCTTCAATCGGGAAATGACGAATGACCATCGCCTCCAGCAAGCCATCGTTAATTAATGCATGTGGCGCGAGTTGCTGACCGCCGCCCGCCATTCTGCCATTACAGATAGCGCCGAGAATAATATCGCTCTCCTCTTCATGATCGGTCAAACGAAAGACACCTGAATAAGGAATAAAATTGAGTGCCTGAATGATACCGGTTAGCGTATAGGCGCCGCCGCCCAGAAAATTTTTTAGTGCGACGGGGGTCGTCGATGTTACCTGCGCACCAAAACCGGCACTGGCAACATTAATAAAATATCGCTCATTGGCTTTTATGCAATCGATCGCAATGGCTTTACCCTGTTGCGCCAGCTTGATCGCTGCATCAAATTCAAGCGGAATTTCGCAGGCAGTTGCAAAATCATTTGCCGTACCTAACGGCAGCAGTGCAAGTTCGGGTCGCTGCGCTTCCGGCAGTGCCATCAAACCATTCACTGCTTCATTGGCCGTACCATCGCCGCCAGCGGCCAGGATTCGGGCGCAGCCTTCTGCACTGGCTTCTTTGATTAATCGCTCAACATCACCACCTTCCCAGGTCACTCTGACATCAACAGGCGCATGTTCTCGCGCCGAAATAATTGCACTTCGAAGTGGTTCAATTGAAGCTTTTTTGCCATTTAATATAATTCGTAGAGTCATGATTTTATTTAAGGTGAGATCCCGACCATAAAGATGCTTGTTCTGAGTGACAGCCTGCACATACAGTGAAATCCACATACTGCACAGAGTTCGTAGTAGAAGTGACAGCAAAGTTAAGAATAAGTAACGCTGTAGACAGGAAAAGTTGTTGAATAAAATTTGTTATACGCATTAATTTGTAAATCGCTTTATAGACCTATGATTATTACATCATGATTATTTTATTATGGTAACAGTAAACAATCCGCATGCAGAAAAACAGAACGCGGAATGATTATCCTGGTAACCCACTTTGTTTCACTGCATTCGGGCTGATACACTACTTACATCTAGAGTACCTCTGACCCGGTCAGCCTTTACTAAAGGCACCGATAAAAAAAGCAACCCAATTAAAAATAAACGGACACTAAACATCACATAATTAAAGCTTCAATATCAAAAAATGAAATTACTTATGTGCAATCATACCGTTAAAAAAACCGGGCTTTGCCCGGCCTTTTATTTAATTGTTTTTTTATTACTCAATGCGCACCCTTAATCTATTGCGAAGGATACTCAAATTTCCTGCCTAAGGCTTTACTGGCTTCCTCATAGATGCCACGGTTCGCCTCGTCAACATCAGCCCAACGGCCTTGCTTGATGAAGTCGGAGTAGCCCATTGATTTCATATCAACATTCATCCCCTTGCTGTATTTCTCTGTGTCGCCCTTTTGTGGAAGTGCCGGCTTGCTTGCTAATGGCGGTGCCCACGTATGCTCTTCCACAACAGCCATGCGTACCCGGATATCATCCTTATTGATGTTCCAGACCATGAAGTCTTCAGCAAGGCTCAGCGGACCGTCATATGTGGTGCGGATACGATCGTTTATTGCTGCCGTGGTATCGAAATCTTTAAAGAAATGATAGGCGACTGCCATGCGTGGTTTGATCTCTTGCATGATTTTTCCAAAAGCTTCTGGAGCGGTATGGATCTGGGTGCCGACCACTAAAGCCTGCTCTGGCGTAAACCCCATCTTAGCGACGAGATCGGGAACGGCGACGAAACACTCGTGTACGACAAGATCCGCATCTTTGGCATACTTCACAAACCATTTGTTAGGATAACTGTCGGAGCCGAAAACGAATTTCAGCCCATTCCATTCGAGGCTAAAACTGACAGGTCCGTCGAGTGAATGGATCGCGGGAAACGAGCGGATGGTTACGCCGTTAACCTGATAAATGACAGCGTTCTCGGCTGTATAATCAAACTCGTTTACCTCGATCGAGTAACCACGAAAATCAACCAAACCCACGCGGCCAGCTAAATCCCATGTGTACATTTCCTTCAACTTCTGAACCGCATAGGCCGTTCCTAGCTCAGGTGCACGACCGTTCGGCCCCCAAACACGTAATGGTTTCTGCCGTCCCATGAGTGCGCCGCCGATAAACAATTCACCCAGTGAGCCGAAATGATCCGCGTGCAGATGTCCGATAAAAACCTTGTCGAGATAGTCATAAGGAATTTGAAGAGACGAAATGCGTTCGGCAGATCCGGAGCCGATATCGAAGAGAAACTTGTCACCATTGCCTAGCTCGACGAGAAAACATGCAGCAGCCTGGGCTGCACGGGTGGTTGGCATGCCGGTGCCACAGGCAATTACCCGCATTTCATCGGGTTTGAGGTCTTCAGAATTGGGGGAGTAGTAATCTCGCTCTCGTGCCTTTACTGTAGATGGGACTGAAGAACTCACAGCAATAGATTCAGCGATGACTATTGAAGGTTTTCCTTCGCGTCCATCTATATGTCCCCATTGGTAGATTATCAGGGCCGCCAATGTAATAGATGCAGCGACAAATACTCTCTTGATAGTCGTCATTATCCTTTTCTCCTCTTATGATACTGATTCATTTTTTTAGTATTAAAAGCTACACCAAAGGTAATCCTTTAATTAAAATAACACAACTTAATAAGCTATAAAACTACTACGTATAAGCACCAGGTTTAATCAATAGGTTGCGTAGGCGGAGGGTTCAAGCCTTTTATTTCACCCTTTCTCAGCCAGTCCGCCATCAATCCGGTGGCAGGTTCACCGCGAGGTGCGGTATCCCATTCCTTGCTAGTGCCCTGTGCCCAGGCCTCATGGTTGAATGAGACCTCACGAACTTCAATGTGTTCTTTCGTGAGGTTGATTACCGTCAAGTCGTCCGCCATCGCCAATGGGCCGTCATAGGTCTTGCGAACACCTTCGAAAATTTCGAACTCGATATCACGGTGGTTCCAGTAATGATAGGCGACCGCCAGACGTGGTTTGACTTCCGACATCAGTTTGCCGAAACCTTCTGGTGGTGTATGTATCTGCGACGTCACCCAGTATGCCTGCTTGTATGGAAATCCGGCGATTTGCATCCACTGTTCAGGTGTAAAGAAGCACTCATGCACGACCACATCCGCGCCCTTTGCTTCTTTCAAGAACCACTTATTGGGAACACTGTCGCCACCAAACACGAAGCTGAGGCCATTCCAGTCCAGCCGGAAACTGACTGAACCATCACGAATATGGATCGCCGGGAAAGAGGTTACCTTGACGCCGTTCTCGTTGTAAATAACGGCCGTCTTGGAAAAATCGAACTCATGGGCAACGATTTCGCCACCGGCATTGGGCAAGGTACCTGCACGTGAGGTAACATCCCAGGCCCAGGCAGCACGGATGTGGTCAATATGTACCTTGGTGCCCAGCTCGGGTGTGGAACCCGACGGACCATATACGTGTAGCGGTGTATAACGTCCGCCTAACCAGCCACCGACCCACAGTGCGGCCACATCGCCTACATGGTCGGTATGTAAATGGCTGGCAAAGACCTTGTCCAGGCTGGCATAATTCACTTCAAGACCGGCAAGCCGGTCAGTTGCACCCGTACCCAGGTCAAACAGAAAAGACTCGCCGTTACCTAGCTCGACCAGAAACGAGGCCGCGACATTACTGGGTGACTGGTTCGGCATACCAGTACCGAGCGCGGTAATGCGCATTTCAGCACTGCCCAGCTTCTCGGTATTCGGGTAATACGTTCGAGGATAACGGTTGTCCTTAATCTCCTGTGGAATGCGGCCAAAGGGCACGCTTATGCCATCAACATTGTCGGGTTTGGCCATGACAGAGGGACTCAACAACCCTGAAAAGATCAGCGCAACAAATGGTAGCAGGAATAATTTTTTCATTTTTTTCTCCTTATGCAAGAAAATATTTTGGATAAAATTTGTTAAACGTATGAGATAAAAACATAAATAAGCCATTAGGTAAAAGCTGAATCTGCTGCTTCAGGTTTTAACTTATGCTACCAGCAAAAAACCGAATGCAGCAAAACAGAACTCGGGACAATTATCCCAGCAACTCATTCTGTTTCACTGCATGTGGGCTGATATTTTACTTACACCTAATTCCCTATCGCCTCGATGCCACCGATCACGTGCTTGGCATCACCATAGACTTTCGCCCACATCTTCACCATTGCTTTGGTTTCAGGACGCAGGTTGGTGACATCTTCATATGGCATACCTTTTGCTGCTTTCCAGTCCGGAAATTTGTCTTTCAGACGCAGATGCTGTTCGCGCATACGCACAAATGGCGTTCCTGCCCAGACAGCCTGATAGAGCAGCGCATTGTCTTCCCGTGGATCCCAGTACAGGTTATACATTTTTGCTAAAGCTGGATTCACACCAGCACCTGGCCAATGGATTTTCATGTTTTGCTTAACTGTGCCCTTTAACTAGTTAGTTTCATATAGGTGTACGTAGTCACGGCGGCCGTGAGTATCACCTTTCATCATTAACGCAGTCTGGTCGATACCGTCAACAACCCGGTCACGGGGAATACCTTTAGTGTTACCGGCAATGTTGGCAAAGGTGGTGTAGAGGTCGCTGACGAAGACCATATCACCGGAGATCGAACCCGGCTTGGTCACGCCCGGCCATTTAATAAAGGCACCAACACGGTGACCACCTTCCAGGGATGATCCCTTGACACCGCGGAACAGCCATTGAGAATAACCAGAGCCGGGTATTTCCTGTTTCATCGGCCCATTGTCGCCCATAACAACAATGATGGTGTTGTCCTCAATCCCCAGTTTCTTGACTTCGTCCAGCACTTCACCGATGTAACGATCGACCAGTGACATGGCCTCGGCCCAACGCCCACAGTTCGGAGTCAGACACTTATCATCTTCCGCTGAGTTAAGAATCGCTACCGGAATTTGTGGCCAGTAGTTCAGGAAGAAGGGTTTATCGCCTTTGGCCAGCGTACGCAGTGATTTAATCGCCTGCTTTTGAAACTTTTTATTAACCTTTTTGTAGAACGCTATATCCGGCTTTTCTCCGGCTTCAATACCCCACTCTTTCAGCTTGCCACCTTTTTTGCCTTCGACCTGAGTGGCCCAGTCATAGAGACGGAAAGTTTTGTCCAGGCCATAATCAGGATCAACCGTCGTCGGTGTAAACGACGTGGTGCGGCCATAGATTTCCGCATCACGAGTCAGGAAGCTATAGGAGACCTGATTGTGCAAAGGAAAGGAGGCATAATCAAACCCCTGGTTGGTAGGGTAAGCTTCCTTGATATCACCCATATGCCATTTGCCGATATGGTGGGTTGCATAACCTGCATCGGACAACAGCTCGGCAATGGTCACCTCTTTCGCGTTCATACCCACACCTTCGGGTGGTGTGACCTTGGTCACTTCCATGCCGGTACGCACAGCGTAGCGCCCGGTCATAAATGCCATGCGTGTCGAGGTGCAGATATTTTCTGCATACATGCGGGTAAATGACATACCCTCTTCGGCAAATGCATCCAGGTTCGGTGTACGGCCACCGCGGATCTTGTTCAATGACGGTATGCCAAATTCACCGAAGCCCATGTCATCGATAAGGATGTAGACGATATTGGGTTTCTTGCCGCCGTTTTTCTTACGCAGTTCAGCAAGCTTCGTGTCGAGTTCCTTGTCCTCTTTTGCCCACTGGTCCTTGTATTGATGCAGCAGCACATAGTGCTCAGCATCATGCACGATGGGTTTGGCGTTAACCTGGCTTGCGGTGACGCTCAAGGCGAGCATCGCAAGAATAAGATTAGTTTTTATTTTCATTTTTATTTTTATTTTATTAGCTCCATAACAATAGATAGTGGCATAACATAATTTGTTTATACTTAATTTTTATCTGCTGCAATATGCCACTTGTTTTTACAGCTTGTTTCCATACTTGCTTGCATCAACTTCTGATTTTATTGTTACACACCTTAACTATTTCGACGTTATACTAAGTAGTTAAGCCATGCATCCATACGCAGCATTACTTTGCGTATAACGTGAGTCAACTTGCCTGACTCGGTGTAAATAGCCCCGACGCCTGATGCGCCGCCAGGGATACTGCTGATATCCAGAGAAGAGAGACCGGCTTGCTCGAAAACATTTTCTTCCAGCTGCAAAATTACCGAGAAAAGTTCTGCTGGATCCCGCTCAGAAGGTGCCTTAGGTACCGTACCACTGGCACTAAGCTGAGCCTGTGGTGTAACAGGTGAAATACTAAGTACGGTTGCATTTATGATCTGACCCGGTAGCAATTTAAATGTCACCTCAGCTTCCTGCCCGGTTCTGATATTTCTACTGGTACTTTGACTAATGCCGATAACCAGACGACTGCTATCACTGTTCACGAAAGTGACCCAGCCACGTCCCGGGGTATTACTGACTCTCTGTCCTGGCGTTAATGACAACCCTACAACGTAACCATCGGCGGGGGCACGTACCACCGTATGTTCCAGGTTGTATTGGGCATCATCAAGCTGGGCTTTAAGACTACCGATTTCAGCCGTGTATTGATCAACGGTCGCCTTGGCGGCAAAGCTATTCTTCACCAGTTTTTTTGCTCGTTGGAGATTGATCTTTGCCAGTTTAAGACTCGCCTCGATACCCGCCACTTTGTGCTCGAAAGGTGATTGCTCGATCTTGAACAGCACGTCACCTTTTTTTAATGGTTGCAGCGGACTAACCGGAACATCGGTAACACGCCCGGTAACTTCAGGAACAATTTCAACAATATGCTGGTATACATTGACAGCACCACTGGGCGCACCCCACTGCATGGGTATCAGTAAAACAATAATCAACAACAGCATCCATGCAATGGGGGACAGCTTCCAAAACAGGTTCAGTTTGATGATATTGACTTTGATCAGGAGAAACAGAACGGCCACATAACATAAGGTGAGGAAAACGATCATGCCTGTTCACCTTTTTCATTAGTCGCAGAATCATGTATTTCGGAGTGATTGTTTTCTGGTTTTGTATAGGCCCAGATAAAAGCGAGCGGCAGCAGCAGCCCCATGGTAATCACGCCCCACCAGCCAGCCACATTAATTGCCTCAGCCTGTGGATGATTACGGGAACGGGCAATTTTTCCTGGCAGCATACCCAGCGCCACCCAGATACCAACCGCGACGACTGCCAGAACTAGCAGGATAATCAAAGCAAAGATATCAAGTCCGTCCATCAAACTCTCCCCAATTTTGATTAAGGCTTATATTAAATATCTAACGGCAAATGAAGCAATCATGCTTTCACGAGAGCCGGTGTAACCGTGGTACTCGAGTGCTAGGGAAGCACGTTTGGTGAAGTCTAAATTAGACCTACCGCCCCGCTCCATTTATCCTCATTGTCCTGATCGATTTTGTGCGGATAGTTGATTTAGCTCATCATGATTCTTAGACTGCTCTTCTACGGGTATGGAGGTACAGGCACTAATAAATATCAATAAAGACAAAATATAAAATCTCTTAAAATTACCAGTGAAACGCTACTGCTAGTATTGGGCCAGAATGATTCATATCATATTTAAATGTACTGGCACCACTTCCTGTATCCACATCGTAGTCCAGTATTCGCCAGCCCACGAAGCCAGATAAAAGTTTAGAAAACCGATAGTCAAAGGCAGCAAGTGCATTAATCACCAGATCTGAATCACCGGTACCAATATCCGCACGACCGGTGAATGACCATTTGTCATTGATGCTTCCCATATATCGTCCGCCGACGAAAAAGTCGTTAATGGTTTCATCGATAACAATTGGCATTGGCAGCCCTTTAATATCAACATCCAATTTGTAACTTCTATAACCTGCCAACAGCTGCCAGGGGTTATCTGCCGAAAAACGGTAAAAACCAGCGACTTCCGCTATGGTGTTTTCCATATCAACATTAATGACGGCCGGTGTTCCCGGAATTTCTGCCGAAGGGGCAAGATTCAAAAACGAGTAGTCGACGATCACACCCCAGTTACCTTTAGCGCCCTCATAATGGAGGGTAAAGATACCTTCAAGATCAGCTACCGCATCCGAGAATTCAATTTCCAACGGAGCTGTAACGGGCCCCGAAGTCATTGTTCCTGACATACTGACGCCCCAAAGATACAGTGGTGCCAGCGTATTCTGCCAGGTGTTGAAATCTTTATTCGAATCAGCCAACGAAATGTTGCCATAGAGAAGCGTGCTACTTAGTAACATGCACTTTATAGTTTTGTTATTAGTAAATAGACTTGTCGCTAATTTATTCATCGTAACACTCCTACTCTCGTAAATTATTGATGGTTATTTTTTAAATCACTTATTTGGTTGATAGCATCTCAGGAAACTACTTCATATTGTGTTCTTTCTTGAACGCTTTGATCATCTCATCTTGCGCATCTGCTGCTTGCGGATCCCACTTACCCGCTTTCATCTTATCGCTCAATGGGTCAGGAATACCGCCGATAGGAGCAGGTGGT
>WTCC01000093.1 GCA_013138755.1 Gammaproteobacteria bacterium | reverse complement strand
CAAACACTAAAAAGGTTACAAAGACTGAAACCGGATTGCCCGGCAAGCCCATAAACAAAGCCTTGCCAACTCGACCGAATGCCACTGGCTTCCCAGGTTTCATCGCAATTCGCCACATGGATAACTCACCTAGCTGCTCTAGCGCGATACGAACATAATCCTCTTCCCCAACAGAAACGCCACCACTGGTCACGACCAGATCTGCAACAGAAGCTGCTTGTTCCAAAATATTAACGGTCGCTTCCAAAGTATCAGGCACAATACCCAGATCAATAATTTCACAATCCATTGTCTGCAGCAACCCACACAATGTATAACGATTTGAATTATAAATTTGCCCCGGTGCTAACGATTGACCCGGAGTCACTAACTCATCACCGGTAAAAAACGTGGCGACTTTTAAACGTCTTTTAACGTTAAATTCAGCCAGACCAACCGAAGCCAGCAAACCCAATTCCTGAGGACGCAGACGACTCCCCGCAGACAAAACGATACTGTCACGCTTGATGTCTTCACCAGCTTGTCTAACATTGCAACCTGCTTCGACCACCGCGTTTATAACAACCTTATCGTCAATCTGTTGACACATCTCCTGCATGACAACCGCATCTGCACCAGCTGGTATCGGTGCGCCAGTAAATATTCGTGCTGCCGTTCCCGGCTCCAACTTTTCGCCGACCTGTCCTGCAGCAATACGTTGACTAACTGGCAATTCATTACCTGAGGTCAAACAATCCTCACTGTTCACCGCATAGCCATCCATCGCACTGTTATCGTACCCAGGAACATCGATTGTCGAATGTAGGTCTTCAGCGAGAACTCTATTCAGAGCATCAAGAATCTCAACATTTTCAACTTCTTTGACAGATACTGCCTGAGAAAGAATTTTATCTATCGCCTGATCAACAGATATCAACCCCGGTGAAGCACAGCAGTCAGTCAGTATTTTGTTTTGAGTATTCATTCTAATCACTTACTTTAATTTAAATTAAGGATATATCCGAAAAATCATAACTGTCATCCTGAACGCCAGTGAAGGATCTTAAGGCCAGTGTGACCTGCATGTATCGGTGTATAAGATCCTTCACTGGCGCTCAGGATGACAGTAAAGTTAGGCTATTTATGTTTCTAATAGTCTCTGCATTAGTGCAACGATATTGCAGGGCTTTGTATTACAATCAAGCTGAGGTGATATAACCTTATCCCAACCTGTCCTACAAGCACCTGTAGAACCCGGTAGACAGAAAATAAAGGTACCGTTTGCCAGGCCGCCGATACAACGTGAGGCGATTGTTGAGGTACCGATTTCCTGGTATGAAACCCAGCGGAATAACTCACCCACACCTTCGATCTCTTTATCGAATAAAGGCGTAACCGCCTCTGGTGTAATATCTCTTCCCGTGAGGCCTGTACCACCCGTACTGATGACCACATCGACATTCTCATCTGCTATCCAGCGAGATACCGCTGCGCGAATTTTGTATTTATCATCCGGTAGAATAAGCTTCTCCGCAAGCTTATGACCAGCTTCGGTTAGCCGTTCAACCAAAGCCTTACCCGACGTATCATCCGCCTCTGTACGGCTGTCAGAGACAGTCAAAATCGCTATCTTAATTGGTACCCAGTTATTATCAGACATATGTAGCTACTCTTTTTACTTATATTAATTACTTCTAGACAGGTTAATAGTAATACAAGTTATCGATCCTTTTCATCCCCATTAATAACTATATGAGAGCTTTATACAAAGCTCTCATATAAGGAAAACTAAAACGCCTGTGTAAAAGCGTCTTTAAATACCTGCATTTGATCAGCTGGTAATTTATTGATTCCAGCTGCAGCCTTACGCCCACCGCCAGTTGCGAATTGTCGGCATAGATCGTCAGCACCGGTCTTGTTTTCTAATGGCGCCCGCACGCTAACCAAATATGCACCATCTGACTGTTCGGTAAGCATCGCATGCGCCCGAGCAGGAAATTTCTGTGCGAGTGAGTTTGCAAACACGCCACTCACTCGTCTTGCCCATTTTTCATTCGGTAAGATAAATAAGGCATGACTATCACTAAGGTGTTCAGCGGCTATCTGTTCTGCCTGCTTCACATCATCGTAATAACCGTCGCGTAAACGCTGGTAACCGGCCTCATTATTAATAAAATCGAACGGGTCAGCATAAGGTTTAATTAACTCGTACAGTTCAATGGGCGTATAGATTAAATCATCCAGTGTAGCGCCATAACCATTGTAATTGATACAGGTGCCTAACTCTTTCAGTTGCTCAAGCTGATCGCTAGATAACCCCAATGGTTTAGCGGCCTCTTCTGCTGAGCCAAATAAATTATCACCATACGCTGCGGTGACAGCCCAGGGTAAAAATTGACTATTTAGCGATGCATTAACCAGCAGACTGGTACAGACATTAGCATCAGTATCGATATTGGTCTTAAGATTATCGTGTTCTGGTATATCGCCCGAAAAATGATGGTCAAAATACGTTACATACGCTCCCGACTCTAATACTCGCACCAGTTCATCGCGATTCTTATCCAGTGATATATCGAGCACAGTAACCTCATCGCCAGCCTCGGCTTGAACTTGTTTGACGAGTGCGATATCACGCTTCACACCAGTTACCAATGTGCTTGATACGGGGTTAGCTAACCGCAGTTGATGTAATGCACAGATACCGTCTGCATCACCATTAAAAACATCGATTATTGCCATGACTTTCCTGTTTGATTCGATTAAAAATAGTTTACTGATGCGCCGATATTACAACAGAGCCATCTGAGATTAAGAATATGAGTTTAGACTATTAAGACAGCAAAAACTCTTTATGCAAAACAGTAATCTCCCTATTTATTAAATACACCTAACTATGCGGGCTGTTAAAAACACTGAATATCCACACATACTATAACGTTAATTGACATAAGTCATAGATGACATCTTTCAGACTAATATACTCACTACGCGAAGGTATTAAGACAATTAATCATTGTCAAAAAAGATTAGCTTATCGGAATCTGAATATGGGTGCGCAAGTTAGCAGAATGCAATTTCTTCGGGGTGATTTCAAGGGAAAGGAAATACCTCTTCGTCCACCTTGGGCGATAGATGAGGCGCTATTCTTGGAAACTTGCACACACTGTGATAAATGCATTTCACGATGCCCTACACATATCATCAAACAAGGTCGCGGACAGTTTCCTATTGTCGATTTTTCTTCTGGTGAATGTATATTTTGCGAACAATGCGTTGATATATGTGAACCCCATGCATTGAACAAAACAGATAAGAAAACGCCGTGGTCAATCAAAGCTTCCATTAATGAAGATGTCTGTATCACTTTTCAAGGTGTGGAATGTCGCAGTTGCTACGACCCCTGTGATGATAGGGCCATAAAAATGCCCCCACGTTTAGGCGGTATATCTATTCCAGTATTAGACACAGATGGTTGCTCTGGATGCGGTGCCTGTTTCTCCGTATGCCCAGTACAAGCCATTTCAATGAACTCAACCATAACAGGGTAAAACCATGAATATCAGCGGTGTTCTCGTCAAAGCATATCCAAAAGAAATTGTATCGATCGAAAAAATTCTAGCCACGATGAATGGCGTCGAAGTGCATGGTAATAATGAAGATGGTCGCATCGTAATAACAGTGGAACAAGCTAGCGCTGGCAGAGTCTCTGACACTCTTGTAGAAATACAGGATGTGCCTGGCGTATTGTCCGCCGCTATGATCTACCACCAGTTTGAAGAGTAAGCCTGATACACAGAACATAACAAGCATCAAACAAATAAAAGATAAATACAGGTCATTAGGAGGCCGAGTAATGAAACTAACACGCAGAGATTTCATTAAAACAAATGCTATTGCAGCAACCGCCACCGCAGCGGGTATCACTATACCCGGAGTCAAAGAGGCTTTAGCAAAAACGAAAGATGATATTCGATGGGATAAAGCACCCTGCCGTTTCTGTGGTACAGGCTGCAGCGTACTGGTCGGCACCAAAAATGGTCGTGTCGTAGCGACACAGGGCGATCCGGATGCACCGGTTAACCGCGGTTTAAATTGCATCAAAGGTTATTTCCTTTCCAAGATCATGTACGGTAAAGACCGTCTAACGCAACCATTACTGCGCATGAGAAACGGAGAGTACGATAAAGAAGGTGAATTTACTGCAGTCAGCTGGGACAAAGCTTTTGACGTAATGGAAGAGAAATTTAAAGCCGCCCTAAAACATGATAAAGAAGTAAACAAAGGTAAAAAACCAGAAGAGATCGTTTCTACTGTTGGCATGTTCGGTTCAGGTCAATGGACCGTCTGGGAAGGTTACGCTGCCTCCAAACTATACAAGGCAGGCTTCCGTTCAAACAATATTGATCCCAACGCACGTCACTGCATGGCGTCTGCCGTCGGTGGTTTTATCCGTGCCTTCGGTGCTGATGAACCGATGGGTTGTTACGATGACCTGGAGCACGCCGATGCTTTCGTCTTGTGGGGTTCAAACATGGCTGAGATGCACCCCATCTTATGGTCACGTTTAACTGATACCCGTCTCACCAAAGAAGGCAGTGAAGTGCATGTATTATCCACTTTCGAGCATCGCTGCTTTGATCTGGGTGATAACAACATGATATTCACTCCACAGACCGATCTGGCTATCCTGAACTATATCGCTAACTACATCGTACAGAATAAAGCCTACAGTAAAGACTTTATCAGCAAACACGTTAACTTCAACAAAACACCGACAGACATAGGTTACGGCTTACGTCCTGAGCATCCACTAGAGAAAAAGAAAACCGGTAAAGGCGGCAAGCTCAGTAAGATTACGTTCGAAGAGTATGCTAAATCTCTCGAACCTTACACCCTGGAATACACATCTGAACTCTCTGGTGTACCTGAAGAAAAACTTTTACGCTTAGCAAAACTTTATGCTGACCCTAAAAAGAAAATCACCTCTTTCTGGACCATGGGATTCAATCAACATACACGCGGCGTCTGGGCAAACGGCCTGATGTACAACGTGCATCTATTGACCGGCAAAATTTCCGAACCGGGCAACGGACCGTTCTCATTAACTGGTCAACCTTCCGCCTGTGGTACAGCACGTGAAGTAGGCACCTTCTCGCATCGTCTGCCTGCCGATTATGTGGTTAAGAAAAAAGAACATCGTGATCTGGCTGAAAAGATCTGGAAACTGCCTGAAGGCACCATCCCGGGAAAACCTGGATACCACGCAGTACTACAGAACCGAATGCTGAAAGACGGCAAGCTCAACGCCTACTGGGTACAGTGTAATAACAACATGCAGGCTGCGGCTAATATTAATGAGGAAGCTCTCCCCGGTTACCGAAACCCTGATAACTTCATCGTTGTATCTGACCCCTACCCAACGGTTACAGCGATGGCAGCTGACTTAATATTGCCGACCGCCATGTGGACTGAAAAAGAAGGCGCTTATGGTAATGCTGAGCGCCGTACGCAGTTCTGGCGTGAACAGGTTCATGCACCGGGCGAATCAAAATCAGATATGTGGCAGGTTGTCGAATTCTCCAAACGTTTCAAAGTTGAAGACGTGTGGCCTGATGATCTGATCGCCAAACAGCCTGAATATCGGGGTAAAACTTTATACGACGTTTTATACGCAAACGGTCAGGTTGATCAGTTCCCTGAAGAAACGGTAACTGACAGTGCCGGTAATAAATATAGCAATCACGAAATGGAAGACTTTGGTTTTTATATCCAGAAAGGTCTGTTCGAAGAATACCGTCGCTTCCAGTTTGAAGGCCCTAAGAAAGGCCACGAACTGGCACCGTTTGATGTTTATCACAATACCCGCGGACTGCGCTGGCCGGTGATAGACGGCAAAGAAACTCTGTGGCGTTACCGTGAAGGCTATGACCCATACGTTAAAGCAGGTGAAGATATCCGCTTCTATGGCAGAGCCGATGGTAGAGCCAACATCATTACTGCGCCTTACGAGCCAGCGGCAGAAAGCCCCGATAATGAATTTGATCTATGGTTATGTACCGGCCGGGTTCTGGAACACTGGCATTCTGGCTCTATGACACGTCGTGTACCTGAACTCTATCGCGCCTTCCCCGATGCCGTTATCTTCATGCACCCTGATGACGCCAAAGAACGTGGATTGCGTCGTGGACTACCGGCGATCATACAGAGTCGACGTGGTGAGATAACGGCACGTGTTGAAACACGCGGTCGTAACAAGATGCCTAAAGGTCTGATCTTTGTTCCCTGGTTTGATGCCAGCCGCTTGATCAACAAGGTTACGCTGGATGCGACTGACCCGTTATCTAAAGAGACAGACTATAAGAAGTGTGCCGTCAAAGTCGTTAAGGCTTAACGCTACTATTTAAGACTATAGCGACACGATGAGCACACAGCCAACACAAGCACAACAGAGCGCACTTGACCGTAAAGTTTCGGCGAACAGCCGGCGGAAGTTCTTGCTTGATTCCGCTCGCGCTGGCGGCGTTGCTACGCTAGTTGCTTTAGGCCTGGGTTTATATTCACGTAATTCGGTATCACTACCCGCCTCGGCCATACGTCCGCCTGGCGCACTGGATGAAGAAGACTTTCTCGGTGCATGTATCCGTTGCGGACTGTGTGTACGCGACTGCCCGTTTGACACGCTAAAACTGGCAAGCTTTGGTGACAAAGTGACTACTGGCACGCCTTATTTCACTGCCAGAGATATACCTTGTGAGATGTGCGATGACATTCCCTGCGTGAAAGCCTGTCCTACCGGCGCGCTCGACCACAGCCTGGAAAATATCGATGATGCACGCATGGGTCTTGCCGTCTTGATCGATGAAGAGAACTGTCTAAATTTTCAAGGTCTTCGTTGCGACGTTTGCTACCGCATATGCCCGGTCATCGATAAAGCCATCACCCTCGAAATGGAACACAATGTCCGCAGCGGTAAACATGCATTTTTCATTCCCACAGTACATTCAGACCATTGTACCGGCTGTGGCAAATGTGAACGTGCCTGCGTGCTGGAAGACACGGCTATCCGCGTGATGCCATTTGAGCTTGCCAAAGGCGAACTCGGTCATCACTATCGCTGGGGCTGGAAAGAAAAAAATAAAGCCGGTAAAAGTTTAGTCGCGCCAGATGTTGAACATCGATACAACATGCCAAAGGGACAGTCTTATGATCTTCAAGGAGAAGGTCTTATCATCGAAGATGATTCATCTGACGCCAGCCCATTTAGCAATAATCCTCTAGACACTTTAAAACGGGATACATTGAATAATAATTCCATCAATGCACGGAGGACGGAAAAATGAGCCGCCCACTGCATCCCGGTGTCGATGCCAGAGCAGACAAAGGCTGGTTAATCGCCAATAAATGGTTATTCGCCAGGCGCTTCAGTCAGCTTTCTATTCTGTCGCTATTTTTACTAGGCCCCTGGTTTGGAATCTGGATCGTGACCGGTAATTTAAATTCCAGCCTGACACTCGGAACCCTGCCGCTGACAGATCCTTACGTAATGTTACAAAGTCTGTTTGCAGGACACACCCCGGAGAGCGTAGCAGTAACAGGCGCAATCATCGTTTTATTTTTCTATGTACTGGTCGGCGGTCGTGTTTACTGTTCATGGGTATGTCCGGTGAATATAGTAACGGATGCTGCGCAATGGTTACGAGATCAGTTCAAAATTACTGGTGCATCCACCCTGTCACGAAAAACCCGCTACTGGATTTTGGCGGCAACCCTGATATTACCTGTAGTGACTGGCAGCATAACCTGGGAGCTGGTTAACCCGGTTTCCATGATGCACCGTGGGTTGATATTCGGCATGGGCTTAGCATGGTTTATCATATTCGCCGTATTCCTGCTGGATCTGTTAGTCAGCAGACGTGCATGGTGCAGCCACCTATGTCCGGTAGGTGCTTTTTACAGCCTGCTCGGCACCCACAGCTTGATTCGTATACGCGCAGACGCACGTGAGCAATGTGACGATTGTATGGACTGCTTTATGGTTTGCCCTGAACAGCAGGTAATCCGTCCTGCATTAAAAGGTTACATCAAAAAAAATGACACAGAAGTTATTGGCCCGGTGATCACCTCAACCAATTGTACTAACTGTGGCCGTTGTATCGATGTCTGTGCAAAAGATGTCTTCCATTTTGGATTACGCACAAACAACCACGTACCAGATAATTTTTTAAACAATACTAAACAGACAAATAATTCTTCTGAAGCAGAGGCCTTATGATGATGAAAAAAATAACAACGATTACAGTATTACTTGCCACCGTAGTAATCAGTATGCAGGCAATATCAGAAACGGTTAGTTCGTTAAGGGGTGCTCATGATATCGAGCAGGATTCATCGGCACCTGCGCCAAAAAGATACGCGAAAGACAACGAACCGATAGCACGGGACTATGTCCAACAGCCGCCATTAATTCCTCATAAAACAACAAATTATCGCATTAACTTAAAGTCAAATAAATGTATGAGCTGCCATAGCTGGAGCAATTATCGTGAAGCTGGCGCAACAAAAATAAGTCAGACACATTTTGAATCTCGGGACAAAAACGTACTGGCAAATGTTTCTGCACGACGCTACTTCTGCACACAATGTCATGTACCCCAGGTTAACGCCAAACCATTAGTCGAGAACGCATTTGAACCTGTAACTGCTATCTCCGGACAGTAAATAGTCGGTAATGAAAAACAATCATTATTCATAACAATGATTTTTGGCAATGATTTACAGGAATGATTTATCATGAGCAATAAAAAAACTAAAGAATGTAACGACATGATACTTTGCAGGATATGGCAGGTATTAAAAAAACCCTCAGTGAAATATTCACTTGGAACCTTACTGGTCGTCGGCTTTATCTCAGGTATCGTTTTCTGGGGTGGTTTTAATACCGCTATGGAAATGACAAATACCGAAGAGTTCTGTATCTCCTGTCATGAGATGGAAGATAACGTATTTGAAGAATATAAAGAGACCATACACTACAGTAACCGCACAGGTGTACGCGCCACATGCCCCGACTGCCATGTTCCCAAAGAATGGCATCATAAAGTCGTCCGAAAAATACAGGCAAGTAATGAGTTACTGCATAAAGCTCTCGGTACCATCGATACCCGTGAAAAATTTGAAGCAAAACGCTTAAAACTGGCGTCACATGTATGGGAAACGATGAAGAAAAATGATTCTCGTGAATGCAGAAACTGCCACAACTTTGAATTTATGGACTTTGGCGAACAGGGTCGTCGTGCGATTAATTCGCACTCTAAAGCTCTAGACACAGGTAAAACCTGTATCGACTGTCACAAGGGCATCGCACATGAATTACCGGATATGCACGATGTGGATCCAGGCTCATCGATCGGTGACATTTAACCGCATTTTTACCAATGATATCTCAAGAACATCACCTGTATAATTCATACAGGTGATACACCCTGATTCAACGTAGCAAAAAGTCGGTATTGATTGAATCATTACACAGGTTTAGCATCATAGTCTCGGTATGAATAACTTGACCACACAAAACGAAACTTCACTCATCGATCCTTTTGGTCGCCGGATTGAATACGTACGCCTTTCAGTCACAGACAAGTGTAATCTACGATGTTTCTACTGTATGCCCAAAGGCTTTAAAGATTTCGAACAGCCTGAACACTGGCTAACACATGACGAAATCGAACGCGTAATAAAAGCTTTTACAGAACTTGGCGTCGCTCGCGTAAGATTGACTGGGGGCGAACCTTTAGTCAGAAAGAATATCAGCCAATTATCAAAACGATTAACTGCCCTTCCCGGCCTTAAAGATCTATCGCTCAGTACCAATGCGGTGTTGCTCGACAAACACGCGAGTGATTTACATGATGCAGGTGTGTCAAGAATAAACGTTAGTCTGGATAGTCTAAACCCTGAACGATTCAAAGAAATTACGGGTGGTGAATTACAACCTGTTCTCGACGGTTTAATCGCCGCAAAACAAGCTGGCTTCTCTCCTATAAAAATCAACATGGTCGCCATGAAAGGCATCAATGATGATGAGTTTGAAGACATGGTCGAGTTTTGTATCAAACATGACTTTACTTTGCGCTTCATCGAAACCATGCCGATGGGCGCTACTAGAGAAGATGCCACTGATCATTACCTGGACCTGCAAACAGTCAAGCAACAGTTGTCACAACGGTATGAGTTGGTTCCCGGTGTTATGCCCGGTGGCGGACCTGCACGTTACGTGCAGATTAAAAACACTAACCTACGCATCGGATTCATCACGCCGATCTCGCAACATTTTTGCGAAACCTGTAATCGTGTACGTTTGTCTGTCGATGGCACCCTGTACCTGTGTTTAGGTCAAGACGATAAAGTCGAGTTGCGTCCACTATTACGTGATGGTATCAGTGATGACGAACTAAAAACTACCTTGATCAAGGCTATCGGTTTAAAACCGGAAAAACATGAGTTCAAAGATAAACCCGATCAGGTCATTCGCCTGATGAGCATGACCGGTGGCTAGGTAAACGAAAACAAAATCATCACTGTGCTTTTTTCAACAATAGACTTCTCACCATTCTTTCTTGTCAGCATCGTTGTAGCAGCAATACTCTATTCCAGCGTCGGGCACGGCGGTGCCTCTGGTTATCTGGCGGTCATGGCGTTATTTGGTCTGGAACCTGCACTGATGAAACCGGCAGCTCTGACGATGAATATTTTCGTTACCGTATTGGTGCTATCACGTTTAAACAAGGCAGGTCATTTTAACTGGCGGTTATTCACACCATTTGTTCTCACCTCAATGCCAATGGCATTTATCGGTGGAGCATACACAATAGATTCATCACTCTACAAAATCATCGTCGGTTTAGCTATGCTGCTTGCTGTAGTACGCATGGTATGGCAATCACATGATGATTATGAGCTACGAACGCCATCTGTCGTCGTGGCCATGATTGTCGGCGGTCTGCTTGGTTTCATATCTGGCCTAACCGGTGTCGGTGGCGGTATCTTTCTCAGTCCATTATTACTATTTTTTCACTGGACCAATATGCGCGGCAGTGCAGCAATTGCTGCCGGATTTATCTTACTCAATTCAATCGCCGGTCTCGCCGGTTTTGCAACAACCGGACAAGCCTGGCCAGATGGCATATCTATTTTGGTTATCGCCGCCCTGGTTGGTGGCGTTATCGGTTCTGAACTCAATATCCGCAGACTTGCACCATTACATCTTCGTAAAGCACTCGCGTTTGTATTGCTTATCGCAGGTATAAAAATGATTGTTACTGCGCAAGTAGTTTAGCAATAGCATTAAAAATGAATTTTCTGATTCATTGCCTGTCTTTAATACCGTTATAATCATGCAGTAGATAAAATCACTATCGCGAGGGAACTGTGAAGCACAACATTTCATCCATGGCTATTCTCTATATGATCAGCCTATTCTTACTTTCACCGGCGTCAGCTGAAGAACTGACCAGCTACGCGTTCGTCAATGATGACGGAACACTGCGTATAAAAAAGAAAACAATTCATCTCTACGGTATCCACATCCCTAACACCAGTAATAATTGCCGCACTACTCAACACCCGCCGGTATGCGGTCAACGCGCAGCACTTGCTCTTGAGTTTAAAATAAAAAGTTTCGTTAAATGTGAAATCATCAGCGACAATCCGAATGGTAGCCTGACCGGTTGGTGTTTTGTTAACTATTCGCATTTTGACGAAGGTGATGACCTAAGTGCCTATCTGCTCGAACGTGGCTGGGCAGCTGCGTTACCCGACGCGCCTATCGAATATCATACGTTAGAAAAAATAGCACGATCTCGCGGCATGGGGGTATGGGGAATAGCAATCGACAGACCTTATCTTTCCCCTTTTAAATAAGCAGACTGGTTAATAAGACTTTTCCGTTTATGAATTTTGCAGTAACGATGTTACTTTGCACAACAAATAAACTTAAAATTAAAGGATGAGTGATCAATTGGTCGAATTAAAGCGAACGATCGGCTTGCCGTTATTACTGTTTTTCGGTCTGGGTAATATTCTCGGTGCTGGCATCTATGTACTGATTGGTAAGGTAGCCGGTGAAGCTGCTATGTACGCGCCATTTGCATTTTTTGTCGCCTCCATCGTAGCCACATTTAGCGCCTTCTCTTACAGCGAACTGTCTGCACGTTATCCGTTCTCTGCGGGCGAAGCTGTTTATATTCATGAAGGCTTTCACATTACATCTCTATCACGCTTAACAGGTCTGCTGATCGCCTTTGCAGGCATGGTTTCAGCTGCAACAATTTCACGTGGATTTTACGGATACTTTTATACTTTTTTTCAGACCCCTGAATTTTTAGTCGTGACAAGTATTATCTTGTTACTGGGACTACTAACCATCTGGGGCATTACGCAATCAGTAACCATCGCTGCTGTGTTAACCATAATTGAGATATCAGGGTTACTGTTAATCATCTGGGCAGGTAGAGACCTTCTTGGCGACATTCCAGCTGAAATAGATATTTTACTACCACCCCTGCAATCATCTGTCTGGACAGGGATAATGCTCGGTGGCTTTCTTGCATTTTTTGCCTTCATCGGTTTTGAAGACATGGTCAACATAGCCGAAGAAGTAAAAAATCCTAAACGCACTTTGCCTGCGGGAATATTACTTGCACTATTAATTGCCACGGTAATGTATGCACTAGTAGCATTGATCGCGGTTTTAGCGTTAGACCAAAACACCCTATCTGAAAGTAAAGCGCCACTCACGGAAGTGTTGTCGGCAACATCGAACATCAACCCTAAAATCATCAGCATCATCGGCATGTTTGCTATCGTCAATGGTGCACTTATTCAGATGATAATGGCTTCACGTATCTTTTACGGTATGGCGAAGCAAGGTTGGCTATGGAAAGGTTTGGCCAAAGTCAGCAGTAAAACACAAACACCCGTAAACGCCACATGGCTCGTTATCGCTATCATTCTGATTCTGGCCTTATGGTTCCCGCTAGAGACACTTGCCAAAGGAACCAGCTATCTCATCCTTATTGTTTTTACCTTGGTCAATGCTGCATTGATTTCGATAAAACAAACACAACCGATCATCAAAAACAGTTTTACAATCCCTATGTGGGTACCTATTTCAGGATTTATTACCAGCATCAGCATGATACTGTTTCAGTTATTTATCGGCTAACAGATCACCATGCCCCTTCTTTTCCTCCTTAACTCCCTCACAACAAGAAAATTTTG
Source organism: Gammaproteobacteria bacterium (assembly GCA_013138755.1). GTDB lineage: Bacteria > Pseudomonadota > Gammaproteobacteria > SZUA-229 > SZUA-229. Next base: position 45 of record WTCC01000093.1, on the reverse strand, counting down.
GATTATTTGCTCATAAAGATGCTCTGATGGTGCAAAAAAATTGAT
>WTCC01000021.1 GCA_013138755.1 Gammaproteobacteria bacterium | reverse complement strand
AGCGACGGACAGACCCAGACCCGTTCCCTGGCCGACAGTGCGCGTAGTATAAAATGGCTCAAAGATCCGCTCAAGATGATGTGAATCGATGCCATGCCCGGTATCCTGGACACTAAGCCTTATATATTTCCCCACCCGGAGGTTGGGGAGATCTCGTTGAAATTGCTTACCAACAGTGAAATGATCAAGAGTCACAGTAATAGAACCACCGCTATCATCAAGCGACTGGTAGGCATTACTGCAGAGATTCATAACTAACTGATGGATCTGGTTCCGGTCGGCCAGCACCATACAGCTATCGTCTACCAGCACTTCACGTAATTCTACTATTGATGGTATCAACGCACGCAATAATTCAAGCGCTTCCTCGACGATCAACTTTACCTCTACCGGTTTATATTCCTGCTTACCGGCCTGGCGACTAAATGTCAGAATCTGCTGTATCAGACTTTTAGCACGTTTTGCAGACTTCAGTACACGCTCAAGGTGCTTACGAATCGGACTCTCTGCAGGTAAATCGTGCATGGCCTGCTCTGTGTACAAAAAAATGGGCAGCAATATATTATTGAATTCGTGTGCAATGCCCCCTGCCAAAACGCCAACCGTTTCCAACTTTTGCGTTTGCCGAAGTTCGCTTTCCAGCTCTTCGCGTCTTTTGTCTGCCGCTTTTTTTTCTGCAATTTCCTGCCTTAATGAAGCATTAATGCCAACCAGCTCACCGCGCATGGATTCCAGATCTCTCGCCAATTCATTGATCTCAGTAATTTGGCTATCTACATGCAGTTGTTCATTATACTGACCCTTTGCTATTTGCCGGGATGCATGCTGCAAGATCCTCAGTGGTCGGATCATCCGGGTACTGAGCAGGACAAGTACAATTATGGACACTATAAGATACGATATAAGCACGACTACCAGCCGCTGCCGGGCTAATTTCACCTGTTCGATCGTTGGCCGCTCATCGAAGCCCATTCTTAATACAACTTGTCGGCCAGGCAAATGGCCAAGTTGGATAGACAGGAAATAGATGTTGTCACCATGCTGTCCAAAGGAAAAATCCTCCTTATATAAGACCGCCTGGTCAGCTGGCAATGAACCACTTTGTATACGTGCGTCTCCTTCTATTAGTTCAGCGTAAACGCCACCACTGCCAAGAACCGCGCTATCAAGTAGATGCACAGCCCGTATCTTGTTGACTGCCGCGCCATCTAACTCAAAAACATCAGCAAGAAAACGGCTGTATTTACGCACGTCGTTAATGAATCGTTCTTCGTGACTTTGTTCGACAATATACAGCAGGCCATAAAACAAGACCGGCAAAAGCACGGCATGGATTGCCAGCCCAATCAAAATTATGCGCGCAGTAAGTGTGTTCAGTTTTGTTGCCATAACACTCTAAGTATCTTGACATTCGACGATCGAACCGCATCATCCTTCCACATATAACTTACGCTGTATGGCTTAGTTAATAAGGCATCCTGCAAATCTTCAAATTTATTGTATTCGGCAGGGCGCGGGATGCCCTGCCTTATGGTTAGAGACAGAAGCCGGCGCATATAAGATTTCTCCGACATGGCAACTACCGTCTGAAGGAAAATGCTGTTGAGGGTTTCATCTTCAGTGTAACGTAGGCCTTTTACGATTTCACCATCTCGCTTAACGATAAAACCAAGGTAAATTTTTCGTAACTCAAGTGAGTCAAGATTATGCAGTGGACTTGTCGAGGCCGCGACCAGTACAACCTGCCGATCGGCCGCAGCTACTTCTATGCATAGCATCAACCCCATACAACAGAGCAGCATGACTCGCACTGAATTCATGGCAGAACAGCACTCCACTGCAGCCAGGCCTGGCCAAATTCTTCCGATTGGGTTTTAACATTTGATAGCTCCAGGGTAAGCGCATGGTTATTGTAGAAATCGAACCGCAGACCCAGCATTTGTCTTTCTATTACGGCAGTCGGGAAAAGTTCGAAGTACTCAGAATCGTCCACGCCTCTTGTGTCTTCAACACGTCCAAAAACTTTCCAGTCCTGGTTAATTTCATATTCTGCCTGAAAATAAGCGGCGAAAAATGTATCCGTCTGGTCCTGGATCTGCTTTTTCATTTGATTAGTAACATAAGTCAGGTTAGCCAGGATCCTCCAGTGCTGTCTGCGCCAGTCAACATAGGCACCAATTACGCCTTGCTCAACACTTTCCAGTCCCTGTTGTTCCGCTATATGGTTGCCGTCAACCAGCAGATTGGACCAGTTTAAAAGCAGACCAAGCTGGTTTTCTCCCAACTGATCTGGCAAATAAGCAAGCCGAAGATCAACAGCTGCTCTGTGTTCGGAACGGGCATCCAGCAAATCAAAAGGAACAAGTTCATGCTCGCCGATAACTGAGGTCGCACCAAATGAGAACGTTGTTTGAAAACCATCGGCACCTTGCAGTTTATGCGTAGTTTCTAACATTAAGCCGCTAACGTGGGCTGGTAATATACCGCCCTCATCTTCGAACTTTTCAACAAGCGGTCGTGTGATACTTGTCTGCAAGTACAGCCCGTGATGATAGACAGCATTCCAGTAGCGGGCAGGAGAATGAAATCGACCTAACCAGCCTATGGTATCTTCATCAGCCTGCCAGCCGAATTGAAACCGTTCTAACTCTGATTCCTCAGTGGATAAAAGATATTCTGTAAGAAACCGGAAATCGCCTTTTAGATAGCTGTAAATAACGTCAGCAGCCAAAATAAAATCATTTTCCTGTAAACCATCTTCAGAAGTAATCGGATGATAAAC